>PGYF01000014.1 GCA_002839535.1 Nitrospira bacterium HGW-Nitrospira-1 | reverse complement strand
ATCAAGGTGGAAGTGAGTCAGATCGGAAAGGAGTGTCATACGCGATGCGCCATTTACTATCTGGCCGGTGACTGCGTGATGCCGAAGGAAGGGATATTCGTCAGAGTGCTGAACGGAGGAGTCATGAAGGTGGGAGATCAGATAGCGGTGTGCGCGTAGAGTGTTGAATCAATCTTCTCCGACTCCTGCGGGAAAGGGTTGCCCTGTTCAATAACTGATGTTGTCCCGTCCTTTTGTTGTTTCAATCCACGCGCCCGCCCTTTGACATGCTCAGTAACCTAACGCAATACGTGCAAAGTTCACGACAGCCGAAGGCAAAACGCCAATAATCAGGACAGCGGCTGCGGTTATCGCCAGCGCCAGAGCCAATGCAGGCGATGTGGAAAGCCGGACAGTTTCCTTAGGCTCTTTCATGTACATATACATGACGATCCTGAGATAGAAGTATGCGGATATTGCGCTGAACATGACCGCAATGATCACCAGCCAGGTATAACCGGCATTAATGGCGCTCAGGAAGATATAGAACTTGGCCATAAACCCTGCTGTCGGAGGGATGCCGGTGAGGGAAAACATAAATATCAGCATCAGTGCGGCGGCAGCAGGATGGGTCTTTGCAAGCCCCTCGTAGTCTGATATGTTATCGCCCTTAAAACCCTCTGACCTGAGCATAATCACAACTGCAAACGCGCCTATGTTCATGAACCCATAAATCAGCATATAGCTCAGCACGCTCGCCATGCCGTCTTGAGCGCCTGCGATAATTCCCAGGAGCATATAGCCTGCATGGGCAATCGATGAGTATGCGAGCATCCTCTTGATGTTCGTCTGCGAAAGGGCCACGATATTGCCGACGCCCATAGTGAGTATGGCAATAGGGATTAGTATGGCCGCCCATTCCACCTGAACAGAACCAAAGGCAACCATGAAAACCCTGCCTATGACTGCAAACCCGGCAGCCTTCGGCCCCACTGACATGAAGGCAGTGACAGATGTAGGAGCGCCTTCGTATACATCAGGGGCCCACATATGGAAAGGAACTGCCGCAATCTTAAAAGAGAAGGCAACGGCAAAGAGTATCATCGAAAGCATCAGCACAGGGTTGGATGCAAGCCCGTGTTTTACGATATAGTCGGAAATCGCCATTATGTCTGTGGTTCCTGTAAGGCCGTAAATCATGGATATGCCGTAGAGCAGGAATGCAGAGGCAAAGGCGCCCAGAAGGAAATACTTCATGGCAGCCTCGTTTGACTTTCTATCGTACCGTATAAATCCGGCAAGCACATAGGCGCTCAAGGCCATAAGCTCAAGCCCAAGATAGAGGACTATCAGGTCGCCTGCAGACGCCATGAGCATCATGCCGAGGGTCGCGAATAGTATCAGGCAGTAGTATTCCCCGAAATTTACCTTTTCAATCTCGATGTATTTGACAGAGATCAGGACAGTGAGTATTACATTTGCAATAAATATAAACTTGAAAAAGGCGCTGTAGCCGTCGGATATGTACATGCCATTGAATGTCGCGCCCATGGACCCGGGCAAGAGATACGCCGCTACACCAACGCTTATGATGCTCATCAGAGCTATCGTCTCTTTCCGCTTGATAAACAGGTCTGCCAAAAGGATAAAAAGGGCCAGCACAGCCAGACTGATTTCAGGCATTACCGGGCCAAGGTCAGGCATAACAAACTGCATCAGAAATCCTCCGATCTATAATTTTTTATCAACATCTTTCCAATAAAATCATAACAACTTCCACGCACATGAGGAATTGTCAGGGTAAGGCACTCCGTCAACTATGAAACCTCCCGGTCCCCATATCTCAACGCCCCTGAAGGGATAGAATAATGATGTTCTCCCGACTGTGAGTATGAGGGCAGGCTTTGTATTGTTGTATTCCCACCTCGTAATAACCACATCAAATACCAATATGCAAAACCCCGTCACGCCATTTTCGATTCTAATAGCGCCGCAATTTGCAACTCCGGCATAAAGAGCAGCAAGCTTCATCTCACTGATGCTTGTACCGAGAATGATTTCATTTTATAACAAATTACAATAAATCATATGAACATTGTGAATCTAATGGATAGGGATTATTTACCCATATCCGGGCGCTACCCCACCACATTGATGTATTTCTGAATGTATGGAATCCTAAGATATTATCTCCTGAAAAACTTGGAATGGGAATAGGATAAACATCAACATAGCAGGAAGGTGCGCCGGCACAAAGTCCGCTGTCTTCTGAATAGTCTCTCTGTCTTTTTACTGCACTATACCACCACAACCGGCTCACGTTTGAATGATACCATGGATCATTCGTATCTGTCTTGACCAACGTCCAATATTCACCCTTGTTAAACATATAGTCGCTAAGAAGATATGCAGCTCTTACGGGGGCGCCGGCATAAAGATAAGGAATTGCAATATTATGTGCAGAAGATGACGCCCAATAATAAGGAGGGTTTTGGTTGTATGGTGAAAACCTGAGATATATATTCTTCAAGTCATGAGCATATACATCCGCCTCATTTGTATCCGCAATGCCATTATTGTTTGTATCAACCTGTGCAATTGCTTCAGGGCTTCCTGCTGTATACCATCCTCCGTTAAGGCATATTTTATCCATATTGTTAAAGATGTCAATCGGTGTCGGTTCGCTGATGTCTTTGAATCCGACTGCAACAGCGCTAGCTTCATTGCCGAGCTTCCCATGATAGACAACCTGAAGGTATACGTCTGTAGCCCACAGGAGTATAGGATTCTGGCTAAGGTCGAAATTGAGTTCCACTGCAGTTGTCCGTGAGAGAGCGCGAATATTGTTTGTCTCAGGCGCTACAATATAGGAGAAGTCATTGGATGTTTGAACGGGACCTGACTGAAATGGATCTGCCTGAGCTGCCTTGTATTTCACCACAAGCTGTATGCTCCCATCTGTCATCTCCTCGCCGGTGGATGTAGTATTTTTGGCCTTGAGCTTTATTGCTGTAAACGTCGCTATGGACGGGTTAAAACCTGGCTGCGTTGCATTTATCATGGAATAGACACCGTTGCTTGGCACGGTTATGTCTATGGCGCCACGGAAGAAGTAGTCCAACAGCCCCGCTGAGTAGCCTACGGCTCGGGGGATGAGCATCGCAGCATAATCATTGTAAACTTTATCATCTAATACCAATGGTGAGAAGTCGTAGTATCCTTTCTTGATAACATCGTATGAAATGTAACTGAACGAGGCGAGTCTAACGTCCGCTTCTCCGACAGTCTTCCTAATGTAAACCCTATTATCAAATTTCCCGTCCTCTGCATCAACTACTTCCGGATACTTGAAGGCAACATGATAATTTGTATCATCATAAGTAGGATGTGAATAGTCCTTGAATATTGTTCCTTCGCTGAAAAAGTTGGCATTTGTATATTCTGCTATTCCGATAGACGAACCGAAAGTAACATTGAGATTAGAGCCGACATATTGATTTGTATCGAATATATTGGCTATAGGTATCGGGGCAGAAGATTCGGGAGTCAAATTTAGGATAGATTTGTCAAAACTCAATGGGCTTAGATTGAGTATTCCATGATTTTTTTGAACCCATATCTCATAATGATATCCCATTTTTAATCCAAACAAATCCACATATACATGGGTGTCATTCCTCACATGGGCAGGGACTGAGGCATCCTGAACAAGATGCATCACCTGTCCCAATGCCCTAAAAGTATCAGCAAGATTCTTTTCTCTATCTGTTTTGGTTAAATCTGTTAAGCCTTTATAAAAAGACACCCTTGCCTTCTTCCATGACCAATCCCCTCCAAAAAGCGAACCAAAGGCACCTTGATCCTGAGCCCATATAACAGATGATTTAAATGTACCCTTAAAGCCGGCACTACCCCAGGGCTTCAATGGATCATGGAAATGGTTCAAAGAACGAGTATATATAGGCTCATCTTCGTATTGACCACCGTCACGAATCCATTCCCATAGCTGCTTACCATTAAAAACCTCTTCTACTCCCTTCTCAAAACCAAGTTGATTTTTTAAATAAACATGTACAATGGAATAGTTATTAACAACCTTTTCATTTAAAAACTTATGAGTATCTTTTTCTAATGCCCATATTGAATAAGACTGCGAAAATATTGAAAATAGAATGGCAGTGGCAAGCAATAAAATATTTCTAAATCTTGACATCTTTTACCTCCCAGTTTTCATATGAATGGGTTCTAATCCTAAGTTTTTTCTCTCTATGTTGATCAAATTTAATAAAGCAGACATTTTATCATCTGGTACTTCGCTAAGTGGAAGTGCTTCATGCAATCCTTCTATTCGTTCCTCTCTTGTTTTCAGCTTAAACAGTTCAACGACAACTCCTTTTTTAAAAAATTCTGCAATGGTATCACGATCTGTCCGTAAAGGGCTGTTAGGGGAATATTTATTAAAATAATTATATGCTGAGTCTGAGAAGGCTGTATATCCAGGTTTATATATCGTAAAAATTGGTCCTTCAATACGTCGTATGATTGGGATGATGTTCACTGCCTTGAACTTTGAAATGATAAATTTTCCTTCTTTATCAGTAAGCACTTCTACAGCATCAAAAAAATATGAATTATCACCGGCAGGTGTTGCATAAACCTTCTGCCAAACTGCAAGTACGACAGCACCTTCAATAGGAGTCTTTGTCTCCGCGTCTATAACCTTCCCACTCCATGGGCCATCTGAATAATAAAAGGTAGCTGAGATTGCAAAGGCAGGAGTGACTCCAAAAATAATAATCACCGCCAATATGATCAAAGTCATCTTAAACATAAAAGGTTCCTTTTTCATGTGCTACTCCAAGGTTTTAAGGGATCATGGAAATGATTTAATGAGCTGATATAGGCAGGCTCATCTTCATAACGACCGCCTTCTTTAACCCATTTCCAAACTTCCTTTTTATTAAAAACTTCTTCTTTTCCTTTGGTTAATCCCATCTGATTTTTTAGATACATGTCTAAAGAAAATCCCCCTATAGTTCCTTTAGCAATGCGTTCGTTTATTAATTCATGGGTATCTGTTTCTAATGAGTATCCTTTAGAAAAAGCTAATAATATTAAAAGTAAAGAAATTGTTATATTTCTGAACGGTTTCATTTATTCTACCTCCTCAAAGCTAAATCCTTTTCTTTCTTCATTTATAGACCTAAATAATAACGGCAATTTTTTTGACCCAAAACCGGTAGGACCACTAGAAATATTATTTATCCGTTCTTCTTTTGTCCTTAACTTCAACAATTCCACTGTAACTCCTTTTTTAAATAAATCTGCTAAAGTTGGCCTATCTACTCTTAAATTAAAGGACTATATGGAAAATATTTATAAAAATAATCATATGCAGGGCCAGGGAATGCTGTATATCCGAGCTTATAAATAATAAAGTCTGTAATCTCTCCACCGGCAATAGGATAAAAGTGAAAAAAGTTGTGCGGTGGAATATAGAATTCTCCATTTTTGTTTGTTAAAACTTCTTTTGCATCAACGGAGCTACTGCCGGAATCTGCTATGCTGGCTTCCCTAATGTTATATATCGCAACCACTACAGCACCTTCAATCGGCTCCTTTGTCTCTGCATCGATCACTTTTCCTTTAAAAGCACTTTCGTGGTAAAAGATCCATCCACTACTTGCAGAGGCTGAAAGTGAAAAAAGTAAATTCAGAGTTACGGCCAGAATCAATATGAATATTTTTCCCATAATTTTAAAACCTATCTATCTTCCAGATGCCATTGGCCTCTCTCACAAAATAAATATAATATGTGAGGGTCTGCGGTATTCCATCAATATTCTGAACCCTATTTATCCGATACTTGGCGACATTGCCGGCCAGATATATCATCTCGATATTCTGCATGTCAGAAACGATCCGAGGCAATTCGTCAGTAATGACATTTAATGCCTGTCGATAGGATTCTTTAAATCGCTCAAGAAAATAGATCAATCCACTCTCCACATCCTGACTTGCCAACGCCCCCTTCATCCTCTCCCATTTTGCCTTAAGCAAGGTGTCTATCTGATTCTTATTTAGCACAATTATTGAAATCGTATCCTGATAAACATTTCCATCAGGGCCTGTGGCAGAAGCGGTGAAGTAGTATATTCCTTCCGCAATGAACTTCACTTTGTATTCATCAGGACTTGAAGATATAATCTCAGGCTGAGTTGGGCCGACGATATTCAGATTAGATGAAGCAATACTGAACGAGCCGTCAATTCTCAATACAGCATCAAGAGGAGAGATGCCTGATTCTATGTTTGATGTCAGACGTATATAATTCCCTGTCGTTACAGCATTTACTGTTATTGATGTCGTTGCAGTATTGCCAGTTGTATCAGTTGTGGTAACTGTTATTGTATTTGTCCCCTCTTGTAAAGGTACATGATTGGCAATAAACTGATTGCCATATGCCGTTGCAGGAATTCCGTTCACAGTTACCCCTGTCTCATTGCCCGTAGTGTTTGTTATTGTTCCTCTTACCATCACATCAGGTTTATTTATCGTCTCTCCATTTGATGGTGAGGTTATGGTTAATGTAATTGAAGATGGAGGGCTTGCTGTTGTGAATGTGTTATCACCTGATGATGAGGAAAAACCATAGCTGTTCGTTGATGTTACTTTGAAGTGGTATGTTGTTGAAGAGGTAAGATTGAGTAATGTGATGCTGTGGCTTGTTGTTAATGTTGAATCTATCATAGAGCTTCCATATGATGTTGTTGTGCCATATTCGATAAAGGTTGATGACGGCTGGTCTGTTGTCCATGTGACTGTTGCTGAATTGGCAGTTAAATTACTTATGGCGATATTGCCTATTGTCGGCGGTATAGCGCTTAAGGCCGCATTAATGATTATTGTCTGCCCTTGTGTGATTGTAGCTGTAAAGCTATACGTTGTATATCCATTTTTTGTTACACTTAAGCTGAAAGTTCCGGATGAAATACCTGCAATGGCATAAGTCCCATCAGCGCCTGTTAATGTGGTTTGTGTGACATTTAGCGAGTCTGTTACTGATACCACTGCTGATGAAAGTGGAAGTCCTGTTGCGTCTGTAACTGTTCCGGTAATCGTTCCTTTCGTTATCAAGGTGACATTTATACTATGGGAGGCAGTCTGATTATACTGGTCAACTGCTGTTGCTGTTATCGTGTCCTGCCCTTCGTTGAGTGAGACTGACGCGGAGAAGGTGTTGCTGCTTATTGACGCCTGAATGCCATTGACTGTTACGCCGGCATTGTTACTTGCATTGCCTGTAACTGTTATTGGAAATGAATTTAACACAGCGCCATCTTGCGGGGATGTGATTGTAACGGTTAAAAGAGGTATTGGTGTTAATTGAACATTAAGGGTCAGAGTCTGCCCGGCGGCTAATGTGCCGTTTGTTGTTTGTGTAATATATCCTGATTTTAAAAATGTCGCCGTAAAGCTCCCGGCGTTCAGCCCTGAGACAGCATAGGTCCCGTCCGGGCCGCTCGTCGTCGTATAGGTTTTTTGAGAATCCGCTACCGCCACTGTGACGCCCGACAGGGACAGAGTCGTAGCCGAATCCGTCACGGCCCCAGTCAATGCCGAAGGCAGCGCAGTGTTACCGCCCCGCACACATCTGGCGTTATACGCGGCGGATTTAGATTTCTTACCAAACCATCCACTCAAAGGACTTGCAGCATATGCAAGGGTATCACCCCAGAAAAGCCCGCAGTCTATAACTCCTAAGGAGGTGGAAGACCAATAAGCGCAGCCGCTGCCGCACCAGGACGGTTCAGGGAAAAAGAAAGAAGCATCGGCCTCCCTCGAGATCGATTCAAGTTCCTTTGCGTTAGGAAGCCTCCAGTCGGGATATCCTCCCAGCGTGAGATCCTCGCAATACCCCAAAGCGCCTGCCCATGCCATCGGCGCACTGTTTCCCTGCTGCCACAAAAGCTCTGACGCCGAATCAGTCACCGTGCCGTCGCCATTGTCGGAAAAAACTCCGAAGGGCAATACTTCCCCCCGAACGCACCTTACATACTTTGTCCCGGATTTATCTCTTCCAGATATCGCCACTCCATCGTAATTGTTCCAATCTCCTCCTGCCGGAAAGCAATATGTAGTCCTGTATCGCCCGAAAAAGACATTCCATGCAATATCAGTGAAAGTCTGGTTGGCCGAAAATGACCAGTAGCCATCAGTTTTTGCGTTTGGAAAAACGGAGAGATTGATCGAAGGGGAATACCTCCCAAAATCTACAATGCTGAAAAGTTCGCTTTTTGTGGGAAGCCTCCATTCGCCGTATCCGCCGAGGGCGAGATCATGGCAATAATCTGCGGCTTCAGTCCAGGTTCTGGCGGTTCCATCATCTGACCTCTGCCACATAAGTCCGGTGTTATTATCCCCGGCAGTTCCGTTTGTATTCACCGAAAACGAAGGCGCATTCATAAGATAGCTTCCGTCCTGGGCAAGAGGATTTCCCGGTGCCGGACAGGAGATAACGCTGTCCATATCCGTGTAGCAACTGGTTTGACCCGTATCGGGCAGAAGAAAGCCGGTTGCCGGATCAAAAGCTGTTCCACTGAGATTTATTGATATGTGCGGGTTGTCTGCATCGTTTGAGGTCAACGTAATTGCATCAATGTATGTCCCGGAAGACGCCGGGGCAAATGTCACTGTTACTTGACAAGAATCCCATCCATTCAGTGTACTGCCGGCGCATCCGTGTGCGGTGATCGAAAACGGGGCTGAAGGGGCAAGCGGATCCCCCACCGCGAGAACATCCCTGCCGACGTTCGTGACAGTCAGTTCAAGTGATTTGGACTCATTAATGCCCACATAGCCGAATTCCAGGCCCGAAGGAGCAACTGATATTTCCCGGTAATCGAGGGGGGGCACTTTTTCCCCTCTCACGCATATCACGCGGTTGTCCCTTTCCCTCTTGATATTCGGAACTGCCGCGCCGGCAGGAAAAGACACAGCCCATGCGTTGTCGGTATCCGCCGCATTTGTTGTGGATGTCCAGTAATCGCCGGGCGATGTGGCTGTATTGTAGCTCTCTGTCAGTGACATAAGCTCCTTCATATTGGGAAGCCGCCAATCCGTATGCCACGCAAGGGAAAGCCCCTCACAATATTTGAGTGCGTAGCCCCATTTCATCCGTCCGCTCCCGCCCCACATCAGACCGGTATCGAGGTCGTTTAACATTCCCTTATCGTCATACCTCAAATCACCAAGCTTCATTTCTCCGCGCACACATTTCGCATACGCTGCATTGCCATATTTAGGCCGGTACTGGATAGAGCCGTCGCCAAAGCTCACGCTCCATGCATTCGCAGAATCCTGAGTCGACGACCAATGATAAGTTGACCCTATATGTGTAAATACGGAGGCATCCAGGGCAGGGTTATATTTTCCATAATCGACGATACTTGCAAGCTCATTTTTCGAAGGCAGCCGCCAATCGGAGCGTCCTGCAATACTCAAGTTCATGCAGTATGCGTTGGCCTGATCCCATATTCCATAGAAATTCCCGATGCCCTGCTGCCATATAAGAAAGGTATTGTTGTCCGTAACGGTTCCATCGCTATTCACCGTATATGAAGGCGGGTTTATAGTATAGCTTCCGTCCTGAGCCAAAGGATTTCCCGGAGGAGGACAGGTGATAACCTTCCCCCTGCCTTTATCACCATAGCAAGTCGTTTGTCCCGTGTCGGGCAGGTAAAATGCGCCGGCAGGTATTGCGGTAATAACAGTAATAATCAATAATATCAAAATAAAAACAGATAATCCGATCTTCAAATGATTATGCATTTCTAATCCTCCGATCTTCTCATTTCAGTATCTCCATTACGTCCCTGGCAGCGGCTGCCGCCTGTCCGCTTCCTATATTGACGCGCTCAAGCAGGTGGCTCACTGAGGCGTGCATATAACCGAGAAAGGTATCAGGATATATGCCTATCCAGAATATCAGTATGACCATCGGCAGAAGGGTCATAATCTCTCTGGCGTCAATGTCATGAAGTCCGGCGACCTTCGGGTTTGTCTCCATGAAAAAGACCCTCTGGTAGAGCCAGAGCATGTATCCTGCTCCTATGATAACGCCTGTTGCAGCGAGCGCTCCTGCCCACTGGCTGGCGGCAAAACCGCCGAGGATGATCAGGAACTCGCCGATAAAACCATTTGTTAGAGGCAGCCCGATCGAGGCAAAGGTGAAGACCATAAACATAGCGGCATAGACAGGCATTACAGATGCAACGCCGCCGTAATCAGCGATCTGCCGTGTATGTGTCCTGTCGTAAATCGCGCCGATGCCCAGGAAGAGCGCACCGGTGACAATGCCGTGGTTGATCATCTGGAGTATGCCGCCTTCCATGCCCTGCGTATTGAGGGCAAAGATGCCGAGGGTCACAAATCCCATATGGCTGACAGAGCTGTATGCGATAAGCCTTTTGAGGTCTGTCTGGCCAAGGCATATCACCCCGCCGTATATGATGGCTATCACGGAAAGGCCGATCATGACCGGCGTCATGGCCTTTGCAGCCTCAGGGAGTATCGGCAGCGAGAATCTCAGGAATCCGTATGCGCCCATCTTGATCAGCACCGCAGCAAGCACGACACTGCCTGCCGTAGGCGCCTCAGTATGTGCGTCAGGAAGCCAGGTATGAACCGGGAACATCGGGACCTTCACGGCAAAGGCCGCAAAGAACGCCCAGAAGAGCAGAAGCTGTATCTGAAACGGATATGGCTTTGTCATGAGTTCAAGTATGTCAAATGTCCTGCCGGCATAGAAATAGAGCACGATGATGCCGACAAGCAGCAGTACACTTCCAACGAGCGTATAGAGAAAGAACTTCACAGCAGCATATATCCTGTTGGGCCCTCCCCAGACGCCGATGAGCAGATACATAGGGATGAGCATCGCCTCCCAGAAGATATAAAAGAGCATAAAATCAAGGGCGCAGAAGACACCTATCATCGCCCCTTCCAAAAACAGCAGGGATATGAAAAACTCCTTCAGCTTCATCTTTATCGAATGCCAGGAGATGAGAATACACAATATGGTAATCAGCGTCGATAGGAGCACAAAGAGCACGCTTATGCCGTCGAGACCGAGTGAATAATTTACATTCCATGCCGGTATCCACGGATGTTTTTCAGTGAACTGCATGAGGTGCGTTGTCTTGTCGAAGTTCGTGAATAACAGCAGAGAGACAAGGAATGTCAGGATGCTGATGCCAAGGCTGAACCACTTGATAAGGCCCTCCTTGCCCCTGTTTATCAGAAGGATCATGGCCGCCCCGGCAACCGGCAGGAATATAAGGACGCTGAGTATCGGAAATCCTACACTGTTTGTCATCACCTGTTCCATCCCCTCCCTACCTAAACAGCATCAGGGCCAATATGATCACTGCTCCTGTTGCCATGATTGTTGCGTAATGTTGTAATAAGCCTGTCTGCATCTTCCGCAGCAGTTGACTGAACGCCCTGATCGTTGCGGGCACGCCGTTTACAATAGCCTCGATAATCCGCATATCAGTAATGCCTATGAGTATGTTCTTCGCCGCCCATATAGTAGGCCTCACCAGAATAAAGCTGTAGAGTTCGTCAATATAATATTTATTGAAAAGGAATTTATGCGCAGCGCTGAACTGCCGTACCAGCTTCGCCGGCATGTCAGTCCTCAGAAGATAGAAGTAGGCCGCAAGCCCGATACCGGAGAAACCGGCAACGACCGAGATTGCCATAACTATCCATTCCTCAGCATGCGTTGCGTGTCCTTCAGCATGTCCCAGAACAGGCGTCATAAATTCAGTGAAATGCGCGCCGCCTCCAAGCAGATGCGGTATGCCGACCCAGCCTGCTGCAACCGCTCCGAAGCATAGCAATATTAACGGTATGGTCATGCTTTTTGGGGATTCATGCAGGTGGTGTTCCTGCTCATGAGTGCCGCGGAACTTTCCGTGGAAGGTGAGGAATATGAGTCTGAAGGAGTAAAACGCAGTAAGAAACGCCACAATGGTGCCTATTGCCCATACGAACTTGCCCACAGGACTCGGCCCGGAATAGGCAAGCCAGAGTATCTCGTCCTTGCTGAAGAAACCCGCAAGGCCGGGAACTCCGGCGATGCTCAGTGAGGCAAGCAGCATTGTCCAATATGTTACCGGCATATATTTTTTCAGTCCGCCCATTTTCTGAAGATTGAGCTCCCCTGACATGGCGTGCATGACGCTTCCTGCGCAGAGGAAGAGGAGTGCCTTGAAGAAGGCATGGGTGAACAGGTGAAAAACACCTGCTGTGTATGCGCCCACCCCGCAGGCAAGGAACATGTAGCCGAGCTGGCTGATCGTCGAGTAGGCGATGATCCTTTTTATATCGTTCTGCACCAGTCCGATGGTTGCGGCAAAAAGCGAGGTTATCGCGCCGGTCAGGGCAACAACTATAAGCGCTGTTGGGGAAAGGTTGAATATTGGGCTGCAGCGGGCCACAAGGAATACGCCGGCAGTGACCATGGTAGCGGCATGGATGAGAGCGCTGACCGGAGTTGGTCCTTCCATGGCATCGGGCAGCCAGACATGCAGAGGCATCTGCGCTGATTTGCCTACTGCTCCGCAGAAGAGCAGGAGCGCAATCAGGGTCATCAGGTGCACGTCATAACCAAGAAAATTCACGCTCTCTGTTGCAAAAGAAACTGCCTGTCCGAAGACAGGCACGTAATAAACACTGCCGAAGGTAAGGAATATCAAAATAATGCCGAGCCCGAAGCCGAAGTCGCCGAACCTGTTGACGATAAAGGCCTTCTTGCCTGCATCAGATGCGGACTTCTTGTTAAAGTAATAGCCGATAAGGAAATAGGAGCAGAGGCCCACGCCCTCCCATCCCAGATAGAGCTGCATAAAGTTGTTCGCCATGACGAGCATAAGCATCGAGAAAGTAAAGAGGCTCAGGTAGGCAAAGAACCTGTAATAGCCCTTGTCACCGTGCATATAGCCGATAGAGTAGATATGGATGAGCATGCTGCAGGTGGTAACGACTATGAGCATCACAGCTGTAAGCTGGTCTATGAGAAAGCCGACCGACACCTTGAATGAGCCGGAGGTGATCCAGGTGTAGAGGTCCTGGTTGAGGGTTTGACCGCCAAGGACATCCATGAGCGTCATGACCGCAACTACCCAGGAGCCGCCAACAGCAAGGGTCGAGACCCAGTGCGCCTTGTCCTTTATAAAGTTCCTGCCAAACAGGATATTTATCAAAAACGCAGCGAGCGGTAAAAAAGGTATTAATAGATAATTTTGCATATTCGCTCCATGTCTCCGGTTGTCATTCCCGCTCCTTTTCTCTTCTGAACCCGATTTTAGGTTTTTTCTTAGGCTCTATCGGCGTCATTAACTGTCGAATAGCATCAAAGACAACCTTAAACTGCGCATCGTATTTTTTCTCAAGTGCATTGAGCTTCTGTGCAAGCTCTTTATTTGATACAAGCATCTGGCGAAGCCTTACAAATGCCCTCACAATCTGAATACTTGCCTGTACAGCAACATGGCTGTTTAGAATGGCGGCAAGCATAATTACGCCATGTTCGGTAAAAGCATAAGGCCTTGTGGATGAAAATTTAAGCTTCTTGAGGTGGTCGCAATTTGCGACCACCTCTGCCTTTTCTTTTTCTGTAAGCTGGAACATGAAATCTTCTGGGAAACGATCATGGTTGCGTTTAACCTGCTCATTGAGCCTCTTTGTGGTTACTCCATAGAGGACTGCCAAATCAGCGTCGAGCATAACCTTTTCGCCACGGATAAAGAGTATTGATTGGTGTATCCGGTCAACAGGTATTATGCAGTGAATATTTTTCATCTCAAACTGTCATCTCCCTTTCCTATTCCTTCACGCATAACGCTTTACGCTTCACGGTTTTTTCATCCCTTCATCTCGTTCATCTCATCGACATGCGCTGTCTGCTTGTTCCTGAAGAGCGCTATGATTATCGCAAGCCCTATGGCTGCCTCAGCCGCAGCCACGGTGATGACAAAGAAGACGAGTATGTGTCCCCTCATGTCCTGCAGATAGTGGCTGAAGGAGATAAGGCTTATATTGACCGCATTGAGCATCAATTCAACAGACATGAACATGATGATGATATTCCTCCTGGTGAGGAACCCGAACATGCCGATAGTAAAGACAGCGGCGCTCAGCATCAAATACCAATTTAAAGGTATCATGACTCACTCCGTAAGAATTTAAAATTCTTGAATTTTAAATTTTTTTTCATCAGCTCCTCAGCTTTCTCTTTGCAAGGACTATCGCTCCTACAACAGCAACAAGCAGTATCAGTGAAACTATCTCAAAGGGGAACAGAAATTCTGTATATAAAAGCTGCCCCAGGGCCTTTGTATGCGTCTCCTGCTGGATGAAGGCGGCCGAATATTTCCCCTGAGGCGCTATCACCAGGGACTTCAGCGCAATACTGACTATCACAAAGAATGCGGATGCTATGACAAAGGCAATGGGCCAGGGACCAATGAACCTGTCTGTCTTCAACTCCTCCTTGAGATTGAGCAGCAGCACAACAAAAAGAAAGAGCACGAGTATTGCCCCTGCGTACACAATGACCTGTATCGCAGCTATGAACTCCGCATTCAAAAACAGGTAAAGACCCGCGATATGAAAGAACAGAAGGAGCATCCACATGACGCTGTGCACGGGATTTTTTCTCGTGACCACAAGCATCGACAGAAAGACTATCACAACGGCATAGTATCCGAAAAACAGTTTAGGCAGCATCACACGCTCCGCTTTTCTGTCATTCCCGCAGTTCTTAAGCGGGAATCCAGAAGATTAATTAAAAGACTGGATTCCGTGTCAAGCACGGAATGACATTATTTTGCATTCTTAACTCCCTTAAACATTGCCTGGCCTTCATGGGCAATGAAATTCTCTGACTTTGGCTGCCAGAAATCCCGGTAGTAGCGTTCGCCTTTTTCTCCTGTAAAATATTTGTCCCAGTTTTCAAGCAGCTTCTCCTTAGTCATATAAAACTCGTCCCTGGTGCAGCCGGCATATTCGTAATGCTCGCTCAGGGATATGGCGCCGAAAGGACACGCCTCAACACAGAGACCGCAGTAGACGCACCTGAGGACCTCTATCTCATACCTGTCCACGACCTTGTTGTGGTCCTCGCCCTCGGTCGTATAGATGTGTATGCATTTTGACGGGCAGTATGCGCCGCACAGGCCGCAGCCTACGCATTTCATCCTGCCTTCTTCGTTTTTTGCAAGGGCATGGAGTCCGCGGAATCCCGGCTTAACCGGCCGTTTTACAAGAGGATAGCGCCGCGTCACCGGAGGGGTAAACAGCGTCTTTAAGGTCAAGGCCATGCCTTTTGCAATCTCTACAAAAAATATAGTTTTTATAAGTTTAGCGGCTGTCATAGCATCCCTTTAATCCATATCTTTATCAGCCCTGTTATCACAATGTTTGCAAGCGCAAGCGGTATCAGCAGCTTCCAGCCTATTGCCATGAGCTGGTCATAGCGGTACCTCGGCAGTGTTGCCCTGACCCAGTAGTAGAGGAACATGAAGGCATAGACCTTCACAAGAAACATGCCAAGCCCCAGCGCCTTCCAGAGAAATACCGGGAGATTGGCTGTAATAAACGTCGGCAGCCCCCATCCGCCAAGGAAGCAGATTGAGGCGATTGATGACATTATCAGCATTGCCGTGTATTCGCCGAGGAAAAAGAGCGCGAAACGGAAACCGCTGTATTCTGTGAAATAGCCTGCAACGAGTTCGCTTTCAGCCTCAGGCAGGTCAAAGGGCAGCCTGTTGGTCTCGGCAAAGGCAGCCAGAATAAAAACAAAGAATCCGACAAACTGGGGTATGGCAAACATGCCTGTAGGATATGCCTGCTGCGCCCTTACAATATCCGTCAGGTTCAGCGAGCCTGCCATAATCATGACGCCGACAAGGCTCAGCCCCATCGCGATCTCATAGCTGATGACCTGTGAGGCAGACCGGAGCCCGCCGAGGAATGAATACTTTGAGTTTGAAGCCCATCCTGCCATCACTATGCCGTAAGCGCCAAGTGATGACATCGCAAAAATAAACAGCAGCCCTATATTTATATCAGCTATCACGAAACCGTCGAAAAACGGGATCACAGACAATGACGTGAGAGCCGAAACCATGAATATGACAGGAGCAAGATAAAACAACGGCTTATCCGCATTTGCAGGAATTATGTCTTCTTTAAAAAACAGTTTTATGCCGTCTGCAATCGGCTGAAGCAGGCCATGAGGCCCGACTTCCCTCGGCCCAAGCCTCACCTGCATATGGCCTATCACCTTACGTTCAAAATAAGTGGCGTAGGCAACGTGGAGAAGCCCTATCGCGATAACTACAGCGATCTTCAGCAGGATGATCACAATATTGATGATGTATGGCGCAATTGTTATTCCTAAGATATTCATGATTATGTCCCTGTCATCTTTACTATTTTTGCCTCTACGCCTTCTAATACAGGCGTCTTTGTCACAGGGTCAATAGTATACTCCATGAGACTGTAAGCACCCTGGCCTTCAAAGTTATTTGTCAGCATCACTGTCGAAGAATCTGCTGCCTTGTCTATGGATACCGGAAGCTCGATGGCGCCGGCCTTTGTCGTTATCCTGACAATATCCCCTTCATCCAGCGAAAGCGATGCAGCAGTTTCAGCGCTGATCCTTGCGACAGCCCTGGAATAAATCTTCACCAGCGCCGGGGCCTTTGTGCTGAGCGTCCCGGAATGAAACAGGGGTCTTTCAATACGCAGGTACAACTTCCCTGTAGAACGCGCTGCCTTGCCTTTGGATGTCAGTATCTCTTCCATAACGTCCCTCAGGGGTTCGCCCTTGTATGGATAGATGGCATGTCCATCCTCTATGTCCTCATAGGTCAGGTTCCTGTGAAGGGGCGAAACCGCGGCAATTTCGTGGAACACCTTTTCAGTATCAGCATAGTTGAGTTTGACTCCCATATTCTTTGAGATATCAGAGATAATCCTCCAGTCTTCCATCCCACCCCTGTTAACCGCCTTTCTCACCCGCTGTATCCTTCTTTCCATGTTTGTGAATGTCCCGTCCTTTTCTGCCCAGCTAAGCGCAGGAAGCACAACGTCGGCGAGTTTTGCTGTCTCGGTAAGGAATATATCCTGCACAACAAGGAACTCAAGGTTTCTGAGCGCTGTTGCTGCTGCGCTGGAATTCGGCAGGTTAAAGGCGGGATTCTCACCCATCACATACAGCGCCTTCAGGGAACCACGCGATGCAGCGTCCATCATCTCGAATATCGTAAGCCCTGTTTTCTCATTTAGTTTCGTATCCCAGAGGGTCTCATATCTCTTTCTGAATTCCGCAGAGGCAACCGGCCTATATCCAGGCAGAAGATCAGGTGCACAGCCCATATCAAGCAGACCCTGCTCATTTGAACGCTCTGAAAGCAGGTATATTCTGCCATTGGCAAGATAGTTGATCGCCGACAGGAGGAGCAGTTTATAGCTTGCCCCGCTGCTCTGGACAATCTCCTTGCCTATAAGCAGGGCTGGAGTAGCAGAGGCTGCAAGTATATCAACGAACCGTGCCAGTTCCTTTGCCGGAACTCCGCACTTCTTTTCTACATCGTCCAGGGAAGTATTGATATCTTTTATCTTTGCCTCGAGCGTCAGGTTAGCGCCCGGAAGACCCTTTTTCCCAATGAGTGCCGTGACTATCCCCTCAAGCAGGACCTCTTCCGTATACAGGAAAGGATCTGCCTTCACCGGGTTAAAATATTCCAGCCCCTTCATCTGCCCCACAGTAAGGATGTTCCCACCCTTGCGTGAACATGCCCTGACCTGAAGTCCAAAGATAGGGTTTGCAGTCGTGGGATCACCGCCTACAACAAGCACCGTGTCTGAATTTGCAAGACCGGAAATAATATTTGCTGTGGCGCCCTGTCCGAAGATATTTTCCATGAAAGCCTGGGCGCCGGCAAATCCCATGCGTGCCGTGCTGTCGATATTGTTCGTGCCGATCGTAGTACGCATGAATTTCTGAAAGACATAATTGTCTTCATTCGTGCAGCGTGGCGAGGCAATTCCAGCTATCGCGTCACTGCCGGATTTGGCCTTTATATCACTGAGCTTGTTCGCCACAAGGCTGATCGCCTCTTCCCATGTGGCCTCTTCAAGCACACCATTCTTTCTTATCAGAGGCGTTGTCAATCTCTCCTTGCTACCCACGAATTCATAACCGAACCTTCCCCGTGAACACAAAAGACCATTATTTACAGGAGAGCCAATCCTCGGGATTACTCTCTTTATTGTGTTGTCTCTTACCTGCAAAACAAGGGTGCATCCAACGCCGCAGTACGGACATATTGTCTCTGTCTTACCCGTCACCTGCCATGGTCTGTAACTATGCTTGTGCATCCTTGACATAATTGCTCCGACAGGGCATACAGAGATGCAGTTGCCGCAGTATTCGCAGTCATATCTTCCGCCTGAAAAGGGCTCGATATGTGAATGGCCGCCCCTGTCAATAACCCCTATTGCCGAGGCGCCCTGAACTCCCTCGCACATCCTCACGCACCTTGTGCACATAACACATCTTTCCATGTTGCGGACAATAAGCGGGTCGGCAAAACTCTCCGGTATTTTCCTCTTTTTCTCTCTGAATCTTCCCGATATTGCGCCGTATTTTTCTACAAGGTCCTGAAGTTCGCATTCACCCGCCTTATCGCATATAGGGCAGTCCAGAGGATGATTGATAAGCAGAAATTCCAGCATGCCTCTCCTTGCTTCGGCTGTCTGCTCTGTTTCCGTCCTTATCACCATTCCTTCAGTGACCATAAGAGTGCATGCTGTCTGCAATTTTGGTATCTTCTCAATTTCCACAAGACACAATCTGCAACCACCGTATTGTCCAAGCTGTTCATGCCAGCAGAGCGTAGGTATCTTTATCCCCGCGGCTTTCGCAGCCTCAAGCACAGTGACAGACTTCTCTAATTTAATCTCTTTGCCGTTTATATTAATTGTAATCATAATTTACTCGTAATCCGTAATCTGTAATTGACTTTCACTCATTACGCATCACGCATTTCGCTCTTTTAATATGTTCCTCAAACTCATTTCTGAAATGTTTGATAAAATTCTGCGTAACAGACGCTGCTCCGTCTCCCAATGGGCAAAAAGTCTTTCCAGCCATATTCCCTGAAACAGAAAGCAAAAGGTCTATATCGCCTTCAGCTCCCTCACCGTTTTCTATCCTGCCGAGGATACTCCTGAGCCACCCGGTCCCTTCACGGCAGGGCGTGCATTTGCCGCAGGATTCGTGTTCAAGAAATTTCAGTATTCTATAGCACACCTTAACAAGACAGACGCTTTCGTCCATAACAATTATAGCGCCTGAGCCAAGCATACTGCCATGTTTCGGCATATTAACAAAATCCATTGGGCAGTCAATCTTCTCAGCAGGAAGTATGGGGGTTGTAGCCCCGCCAGGGATAACAGCCTTCAGCCTTTTCCCTCCCTTAATCCCTCCGCAGTGCATATAGATTATATCCCTCAGAACTGTCCCCATTGGAAGTTCATACACGCCGGGTTTTTCTACGTGTCCGCTCACACAGTAGAGTTTTGGTCCAGGACATTCCTGACTTCCGATTTTGGAATAAGCCTCTGAGCCAACCTCTATGATATATGGGACATTTGAGAGAGTCTCAACATTATTGACAACCGTGGGCTTTGAAAATGCTCCTACGTTAACAGGGAACGGGGGCTTGATCCTTGGCTGGCCCTTGTCTCCCTCCAGTGATTCTATCAGCGCTGTCTCCTCGCCGCATATATAAGCGCCCGCTCCCTGATGAACTGTCAGATGAAACCTTACTCCTTTATTAAAAATATTATCCCCTAATAAACCGTTATCGTATGCCTGAGCAATTGCCTTGTTTAGGACATCTTTTGCATGAGGATATTCTCCTCTCAAATATATATAACCGTATTCTGCGCCGATGGCATAACCGGAGATAACCATGCCTTCAATTAAAAGGTGAGGGTTTTTCTCAAGTATGGGTCTGTCCTTAAAAGTTCCAGGCTCACCTTCATCAGCATTGCAGAGCAGATATTTTGGAAAGTTCGGATATGCAGAGGCAAATGTCCATTTCATCGCAACAGGAAAGCCCGCGCCGCCGCGGCCGCGCAGTCCTGATAGTTTTACTTCTTCTATAATCTCTTTTGGCTGGAATTCAAACGCCTTGGGAATATTT
The DNA here is from genome assembly GCA_002839535.1 of Nitrospira bacterium HGW-Nitrospira-1. GTDB lineage: Bacteria > Nitrospirota > Thermodesulfovibrionia > Thermodesulfovibrionales > UBA6898 > JAOUFP01. Next base: position 2,458 of record PGYF01000014.1, on the reverse strand, counting down.
TTGTATCCGCCAATTTTTTTATACTCGTTAATATCAGCCGAGTTCGGATTTTCCATGTTTTTTAATAATACTTTTTCCATAAATCTATTTATCCTATAAAAAGCAGTTTGCCGCGGATTTTCACTGATTTTTCAACTTGTTTTATCCGTGTCCATCCGTGGCTAAATGAGTTTTTTAGGTCTATTTATACTTCTCCAGTATTTCCTCTATATACTTCTCTGTAAGATTTTCATAAAAATCATCATTCACAAGCATTGCCGGAGCTGTGCCGCATGCGCCTATGCATTCCATAATCACCAGTGAAAACCTGCCGTCCGGTGTTATCCCGCCTGGCTCAAGGCCGTATTTATTCTTAAGGAAGTCTGACAGTTTCTCTGCGCCGAGTATCATGCATGAGACATTCGTGCATAGCTGCACAATATGCCGTCCCATAGGCTTATGCTTATACATTGCATAAAATGTCCCCACTCCTCTTGCAATCGCCTTTGGAACACCGAGAACATCTGAAACAGCTTCATACGCATCAGCGCCGAGATGCCCAAACTCTCTCTGCGCAACATAAAGCGCAGGCAGTAAGGCTGCACGCGTAGTTGGGTATTTTCCACTTATTTGTTTGATTTCTTTTAATACTGTCTCGTTAAACATAACTCTGATTAAGCTGCCATCTTCTATTTACTTTTCCTAAACATCATATGCATAAGGTCCATATGTTGTGCATTTAAATCCTTTACTAATTTGGCAAGACCTACGGCAATATTTCTTAGTATCTTGACGCCGATGACAGGATTGGTTTGTATAAGATTATCGAAATCGGATTTTTTCAATATCAAGAGTCGGGTTTCCTCTTCTGCAACAACACTTGCATTATGCCTGCTTCCATCGAGAAATGACATAATTCCAAATTTTTCTCCTGCCCTTAAGGTTGCCATTTGGAGTTGCTCCCCCTCTATAGTTACTCTGTTTATCTTTACCTTTCCCTTTACAATAATATCGAGAGCGCTCTCTCCAGACTCGCCCTCTCCATATATCACTTCTCCTGGTTTAAAATCCCTTACCTGAAGCAGACGATTCACTGTCTCCTTTTCGTTCTCACCAAGATCGTAAAAAATCTTAATTTCGTCTATAATACCCATCTTTCCCTCCTACCTATCACATTCACCGAGCACAATATCAATCGTCCCGATGTTCGCTATAACGTCTGCTATCATCCCGCCCTCAGACAACCTCGGGAGCGCCGAGGCATGAACAAAAGAAGGCGCCCTGACCCTCATCCGGTAAGGCCTGCCGGTGCCGTCGCTTACAAAATAAAAACCAAGTTCTCCCTTTGGCGCCTCGGTGCCCATATAAATCTCCCCTTCCGCTACAGTTGGGCCTTTTGTAATCAAGACGAATTGGTGTATGAGATGCTCCATGTCCTTCAATACCAGATCTTTTGGTGGAAGCGTGAACTTCGGCGCATCCGCCATAACAGGCCCTGCGGGAAGCTGCTCAATGCACTGTTTGATGATCCTGTTTGCCTGCCGCATCTCTTGCATCCTGACAAGGTACCGGTCATAGCAGTCGCCGTTTTTGCCTATCGGGATATCAAACTCGACTTTATCGTATGCATCATACGGCACATATTTTCTGACGTCGTAATCAACGCCTGAACCCCTCAGCATACCGCCTGTAAGTCCCCAGTTGACCGCCTCTTCAGCGGAAATCACGCCTATTCCAACAGTCCTGTCCTTCCATATCCTGTTTTCGGTAACAAGGGTCTCATAGTCGTCCATCTTCGAAGGGAAGTCCAGCACAAACGCATACAACTGATCGAGAAATTCCTGGGAGATATCGTTCCGCACACCGCCGACCCTCGGGTAGCTTACCGTAAGCCTCGCCCCGCAGAGCATCTCGAAGAGGTCCATGATTACTTCTCTTTCCCTGAAGGCATAGAGGAAGGGGGTGGTCGCGCCGATATCAAGCACATGCGTTCCAAGCCAGATGATATGGCTCGATATCCTTCCCATCTCTGCGGCTATTGTCCTGATGAACTTCGCCCTTTCCGGCGCCTCGATGCCGAAGAGCTTCTCAACAGCATTTACGTATCCCACGTTATTGTTCATCGAGGATATGTAATCAAGACGGTCGCTCAGGGGAAGCGCTGAAAGGTATGTCCGGTTTTCCCCCAGCTTCTCAATACCCCTGTGAAGATACCCCACATAGGGCGTACATTTGACGACATTTTCGCCCTGGAGGTTAAGCAAAAGCCTCAGCACGCCGTGGGTCGCAGGATGCTGCGGCCCCATGCTTATGGACAGTTCTCTTGTCTCGAATGGTTTTTCTATATCTTCCATAATCAGTATTTAGTCAATAAGTATTTAGTGAATAGTTAAAAGAATTTTGGGTCTTCGCGTAATCGTGTGGGTCATTCTTGTCACAAATCATGTCATTCCACGACCACCCTCCGTCATTCCACGAC
>PGYF01000114.1:669-2952 GCA_002839535.1 Nitrospira bacterium HGW-Nitrospira-1 | reverse complement strand
CTTGGTCGGGGAATCCAGATAGTGAAGAACCCTGTGCCAAGAGCACAGGGAGTTCTTGCTAATTCATTAAAAGTGAACACCTTAAATTCAATGACCAAAGTAAATATTAAATATGTTGTCATTGTGGCTCTTGTCCGAAATCATTCTGAAGGATTCCCGACAAGCGGGAATGACAACAAAACAAAGATAGAGAAAAATGGGAAGTGTCTCTGCCGCTACACTCTGTGGTTACGGTTTTAGGTGGTGGCTTGTGGTATAATTGAAAAAGTTCTATAAATGACCGTTATAAAAATGGAGGATTAATATGCCAACGATTGTTAGTCATCCCTATATTACTTCAAGAAAAGATATTGGGCAGGGGCATCCAATTATTGCAGGGACACGAACCAGGGTGTCAAATATAATTGCTTATTATAAGCTTGGGTTTTCACCTGAAGAACTTGCCCGAGAATTCCCTCATCTGACTCTCTCTCAGATTCACGATGCCCTCTCATATTACTATGAGCATCAGGAAAAAATAGATAAGGAAATTGAGGAGGACAGCGAAGAATATGTAAAAAAGCTTGTGCAGAAATGAAGATAAAACTTTATCTGGATGAGGATGTTCCATTAGCCTTTGCCCTTGCTTTATTAAACAGAGGGGTTGATGTCATAACAACACAGCAGGTTGGGAATATTGGTTTCTCTGATACAGAACAACTTGCCTTTGCAGCATAAAGAACAGAGGACAATCTTTACACATAATAAAAGAGACTTTATTTCACTTCATAATGAATATCTTTCTCCTGGAAAAGAACACTCAGGAATAATAGTTTCTGATCAATTACCGACAGGTTTACTTTTAAAAAGATTCATGAAGCTCTGGTTTTCCCTTAAGGCTTCTGAAATGAAGGGCAGGATTGAATTTTTGAGTAGTTAGAAGTAATTAGAGTCTGTGTATAAAGCAAGAAGTTGTCATCCTCTAAATTTGTCGCACACCTGCAATTCCTGGTTAATTCTTCAAAAAGCAGCCTGTCCCTTTTTCCTCACTTTCTACCAGCCGCCGCCTCTTACATTATCCTGGTCTATCGTGAAGGTATTACCTGCGACCCTTATGCCGGTATTTCCGGTGGCAGTGGCAATAAAGCAGGGCGCAGGAGCAGTGGATACGGCGGCTTGACTTGTTAAATTTGCATTTCGCCTGATTTGATAACTGAAGATAAGCCCTGAGCCAGGTCTAAATCCAGGAAGCCCCAGCCTGCTGCGCAATTTTTCTAACATGCAATATTTCTCTGTCCTTCATTAATCTGATAGCATCCGATGAAAGTGTAAGGACCGCAATTGTTTTGCCTGCAGCTGTAACAAACTCAACTTCATAGGCATTACTGTCACTATAACAATGCACTACTGCCCCTATATCGCCTTCTGTCAGACCATACTCTTTAATATCATGTGTTAAAACCACAATATCTAATTCTCTGATCATGTTACACCTCCTTGAAAGTTGCTATGCTGGATAGGCGGTTACGAATCGTGGACGCCCCTGGCCTTTATCAATAATCCAGACAGTTCGCATTTTGATCGAAATTCCCACCGGTGTCTGGATCGAACCATTTATAACATATTTTACTCCATGCGGTGAGGATATTACATCTTTTACATCTTCTGATTGAGCAATTGATAGCAGTCCTTGTTTTAGCAGGTTAACATTTGTCTCGTTGAAGCCCATTGAACGCAAATATTTGGCCTTTGACTTCCCCACTGAATGCGTCTCTGATAACAGATAATTCAGAAGTTTGGTAATCGGAACATAAGCGCTTTCCTTGTTTTGAAGCTTCATGGTATGTTGATTTTATCATCAGGATACCCTTTTCGCAAGCGCTCCCACAGCACTCCCATAGTATTTTATAAAACAAAAACTGCCTCAGAAGTTTCTGTTGTTATTGCAGTCTATGGCAAACAAATCGCCTGCTACCCTTGTGCCTGCAATGCCGGTTTGTGCTAAACTATAAATAATCTGGGTCTTCGCGTAATCGTGTGGGTCATTCTTGTCACAAATCATGTCATTCCACGACCCCCCTCCGTCATTGCACGACACCCTGATCAAGTCAGAGGGCATGCTTGATCGGAGAATCCATACCCTATCCTGGATTGGGAGCCTGCCCCGCACCCCCCTCCGTCATTGCCCGACCCCCTCCGTCATTGCACGACCCCCCTCCGTCATTCTCCGGCTTGACCGGGGAATCCAGATATTAAATCTTCATACAAATCCTTCCACTCAGGATTCATTTTTTCAATGAGATC
>PGYF01000114.1:0-563 GCA_002839535.1 Nitrospira bacterium HGW-Nitrospira-1 | reverse complement strand
CGTGGAATGACGAAATCCCGTGTAAACGTTCCATTTGAATCATCTTAAGAATAGCCTTTTTCTAATATTTTTACCCACTCACATCCACGAAGACCCAATAATCTATTTCAACTGGATAGAACGAAAAAGGTGAGGAGGGAATATGACACGGAGAGAGATATTGGAAGAACTCAAGAAGTTTCCGACAACAGAGCGCATAACAATCATCGAGGCTGCCTTACACTTAATTCATGAGAATCTGCAGCAAATTGAGCAGCCACTCACCAAGGCGGAGAAAAAGCATCGGTTAACCGCAGCAGCGGAAGCTCTTTTGCCGGTTTATTCGGCAGGGGGTGAATTGACTGCATTCACGGCTATCGATCATGAGGATTTTCATGCATAGAGGCGAAGTCTGGCTCATCAATTTAGACCCGGCCATCGGCTCTGAAATCAAAAAAACCCGCCCCGCCGTGGTCGTGAATGACGATGCTATTGGAATCCTGCCGCTTAATCGGCACAAGCGGCTATCATCAAGACTTTCTACCTAAGGGATTAGAAATTCTTTCTGTTGTTATTGCAGTCTA
>PGYF01000113.1 GCA_002839535.1 Nitrospira bacterium HGW-Nitrospira-1 | reverse complement strand
TGATAATGCAGTTGCTGAAAGCTTTTTCCATACGCTCAAGGTAGAGCATGTATACGATTACAGGTATGAAACACGGGCAGATGCCAGGCAGAGTATTTTTTTTTATTGAATCCTGTGTGTGTTGTCAAGCTAAATGCTCGTTCGGTATCAACGTCCCCCCTGAAGTCGTCTATATCTACTCCTGTTTTGAATTTAGATAGCGTAACAAAATAAATTCTTGTTAGTCAATAGGGTATGCGTTTGTTGACGGGCTTTAATGTCAGTCTTTGGGGAGGACGAGGAAGGCGGTCTCCGACAAGTTGTTTTCTGTGGCAATGGATTGGAGTCGCTTGTCGTCAATCTATGCATCCAGCAGGCAAACCGCCGCCGGATTGCCGGAAAAAACATCGGAAGTAAAGGCGTCAACCTGGTAAACAGGTATTCTCATTTCCGTGCTAACACATTGATGCGACGGAAGGTCTCAAAGCACTTGCCATCGTCTTGTCTTGTCTCCTCGATCATTCTTCTGACTATGAATTCCCTGAATGGCGTTTTGTCTTCCTCGGGAACGCGGGCCAGGAACGGTACGAGGCTCGGTTGATCGACCCACCTGATCATATTCTCGACATCAGGAAAATACCGGTCTGCGTTCTCTCCCCAAACATGAGCATCCTTGAATCCGCTCTGTTCGACCAAACTCCTGTATTGTTCGACGGGCGGCATGTACCATGGCCACTCGAAATCACCGAAGTACTTCGAGAATGCTCCGTGATCCATGGCTTCCTTGATGACCTTAAAGAAGTTGGAGCAGTTGCCATCTCCAGCGAAATTGAATCTTAACACGCCGGCGTCGCGTAGCGCGCGTTTCACGTTCCTGAGCAGGCGTTGATGGTCACACACCCAATGAAGTGTCGCGTTGGAGAACACTACGTCGAACTGCTCGGCGAAGTCGAGATGATTGATGTCCATCAGGATGAAGCGCATGTTGTCTCTATGTTTCTGAGAGGCTATGTCAATCATTCCCTGCGAGGCATCGATACCGATGACCTCACCTGCGGGGACGAGATCGGCAATCTGAGCCGTCAGCGTCCCGTCACCGCATCCGAGGTCCAGAACACGCTCACTCCCGCGGAGCCCAAGTTCCGCGATGAGTTTCGCTCCCCACTCCTTTTGGTGAGTAGAGGCTTTCTCGTATTTCTTGCCATCGAATTCGTATGTCATCTCTTCCTTTACTGAACATTAAACTCAGCGGCGCTGTGTTAGCGCCGGCGTCGGCTGGAGCGCCTTGTTAGGCGCTTTCAGTTTTACTTGGTTCTTCCGGAAGTTGAGCCCCATGCCACACTGCCACAATCCAAACGGTTTTTCCTTTTACGTGATAGAAAAAGCGATATGTAGCAACCATGACTTCTCTAAAGGGAAGGTCAGGAAATTCCGGCAATATTCTGCCGGATTGTGGGAATTTCTGAAGTCTGGACAGTGATTTTTCTGACTTATGCCGAAAGGCTGCTGCTGCCGTTGGATTCTCCCGATAAATGTATGCGATGGCAGCAAGGAATTGAGTGCGAGCCAAAGGAGTAAAACGGACTTTCACCTTTGCAACTCTCTTAATAAATTATCAGCTTCCGAGAGAACTACGTCAAGATCGTAGCCTTTGCCCGCTTCGATTTCTTTTTCTCCTTGAGCAAGAAGCCGCAAAAGCTCAATTTCATGCCGGGAATGCTCATACTCTTCTATGCTAACCATCACAGCAGCGGCACGTCCCCTCTGTGTAATAATAAGTGGTTCCCTCATCTTGGTTACACGCTTTACGATAGCTGTTGCATTTTGACGAAGATCAGTGATTGGTACGATATTTGGAATTTTATCCATTAGTAATACCTCCTATGTTAGTTCTAATGATAGCGCCAACAATAGTATATAGCAAATGTTTTTTATTTTCACTTTTTATGCCGAACGAATCTGTAGAAAAAGTCTATTTTGAACTTCCTGTTTTTCCGTAAATTTTGTGATCTGTAATTTTGGGTTTTACTTTCCCCGAACCCCCCTATTTTTCAATTGACTGCGTTGAAGACAGGTTTATTCCCTCTGTTTTTGTTGTATTCTGCTTCATTTCTTTTACTTTTTATTTCCCTCATGCAAATCCTTCTCCGTATCAATGAACTTTTGTCAGGTTATGCGCTATGCAGTACAAAAGCCACTGCGTGACAGTCGAAAACAAAAATCCCTGTTGCCTCATTTAAAAAACTATACGAAATGAATATTCGTTGCCTCATGTAAAATCTACTCCAACCAATTCTACTTTTTTACCTCTTTTA
>PGYF01000013.1:5175-44968 GCA_002839535.1 Nitrospira bacterium HGW-Nitrospira-1 | reverse complement strand
AGAGGGCATGCTTGATGCGGGGGTCAAGCCGGACAATGACAGAATAAATTTGTTTTGACTTTTGACGCCCTGTGCTCTTGGCACAGGGTTCTTCACAAAACCGGGACATTGTTACTCGTCACTTGCTGCATTAGGCGGGCTAAACTCTTGACGCCTTTCCGCGTCTCTTTGACATATATTCAGAAAAAGTCTTCATATCGCACTTTCCCGACTTTTTCTGAAACTCCTCGCAGGCTCGAAGCGACCTGATATCTTTTGATAAAATTCTGTCGCCTCTTAAAGTCTCTCTCAATAACCCGATTATTCCGGCGTTGAAGTCATCCATCTTTTTTTTCATTGAATAAAAGACGAGCTTGCCTTCCTTCCGTCCTTCCAGAAAACCAACATCGCCAAGGAGTTTTAGATTCCTCGACACGAGGGGCTGCGAAATGCCGAGAACACCCATAACCTGGCATACGCATGATTCCCTGCTCATCAGAAGCATCAATATCCTCAGGCGGGCGTTATCAGAGAGCAGGCCCATAATCTTTTGGATCTTTTTCATATCATCATATGACCATGTATTTATATGTTTGTCAAGATTATTTTATAAGCGGATGAATAATTTAACAGATTAATTTATAAGCGCGCAGGGCATTATAAGTGTTAGGCACCAGGTGGTTATAATTCAAATTCACTTCGAGGCAGCCCTGACTGGCGGATTATAGATTGCAGCGTCCCAATTCGGATTTCATTATGGTCTGGAACAGGAACAGTTATCGTACCTCGGGGTAACTTCTTCTGCATTACGATGTGGCTACTGCGCTGGCGCACTTGCTCAAAGCCTTGATTGGTCAAGATGGCACATACCTCTTTCCCGGAAAGGACACGCAACTTACCCAAGTGCCACCTCAAGTTGGGTAACGAAAACCTCGTCGTGAAGTCGCTGTTTTACCTCCTCGGGTGATGCAGTCTCGAAAAACAGTTCCAACGCTTCACGAAGATTGTCCCGGGCCTGTTCGACACTATCCCCTTGGCTTGCGATATCTAACTCCGGGCACAGTGATACGTATCCATCACCTTCACGTTCAATAATTGCTGTAAGTTTCATTGATAACCTCCTGTCTCCAAGATTACTCCTCATATAAGATTAGCGCGGTTGGCTTTGAGGGACCTATCCCCAATCATTGTGTCTATTTTGTATTTCTTTGCAACATTTGGATACTTTAAAATCCAGTCTTTCATCTCTTTTTCTGCGTTGATTGTTCTAACGTACTTTGCCAATATATCCCTGTCAAGATTTCTGACACTGCTTTCTTCAATATATTTAATCTTATATTGAGTAAAACCATTTGATTTGCAAAAAGCCCTTAAATCTCCGTTAATTTCTGTTCTCTTATTCTTCAATAAGTTAGCTAACGGCTTGAATGAAACCACTGCAGTTGCATCCATTTTTTCAAGCAGCGCTTTATCAAGTTTAAACCCTAAAACTTGAGTAAATGCTTTTGCTATTTTTGCTGCTTCTTTTTAGTAATTTGTTTTCATTGTTTGTGTAACGATTGAACTACCAAGTTGCCTGTTTTGGCAATCTTGATTAAAATCATATCTTAAATAACTGATTCATTACAATCAATATAAAGCTCCAGTCAGATTAATTTATGAGGCAGTCCCCAATTTATCATAATTTCAGGTAAAATTACCCTCAGATGAAAAAAACCGAATTCCAGATCAGCATAGAAGAAGCAGGGAAAAGAGTGGATGTCCAGACATCGGAGTTGTCAGGAATTACCCGCTCCCAGGTGCATCACCTGATCGAAAAAGGCCTGGTGCAGATTAACCATCTCCCCACCAAACCCAACTACAAGACAAAATATGGAGACACCATATCCATAACAATCCCGGACGAAGACCGGACACTTGCGCCGGAGAATATACCGCTTGAAATACTGTATAGCGATGATTTTCTTATCGTGGTAAACAAACCGCCTGATATGGTCATCTATCCCGCGGCAGGCCACAGCAGCGGAACGCTTCTGAATGCGATCGCATATCACAGCAAAAAACTCGCCTCAGTCGGAGGGCCGCTGAGGCCGGGCGTTGTGCATCGCCTGGATAAAGATACTTCCGGCGTCATGGTCGTTGCGCTTGATGACAGCGCATATTACAATCTTGTTGGGCAGTTTAAACAAAGATCGATAAACAGAAAATATAAGGCGCTGATCTATGGAACATTAAAAACTGTCAGCGGCGAAATAGTCCTGAAGATCGGCAGGTCTTCTTCCGACAGAAAGAAGATGTCCACAAAGGTTCGGAAAGGCAAAGAGGCGGTCACCACCTGGAGGGTGATAGAAAGTCTCACTGACGCGACCCTTATCGAGGCAAAGCTCTTGACAGGCAGGACGCACCAGATACGCGTGCATTTTGCATCAATCGGTCATCCGGTGCTCGGAGACAAGACATACGGAAAAAAAACTTCTATTGAGAGAGGGAGCGGAAAGATACTCTTTCCACGTCAGATGCTCCATGCTGAACTGCTCGGTTTTACCCATCCCACAACAGGGGAATATATGGAATTCAGGAGTGAAATACCACAGGATATGAGAGAAAAGATCGTGCTGCTGAAAAATAATACCAGGGGATAAAAGCAGTAAGGAAGGTCTTGAAGAATATTATGCGCAATTACGGAGGCAGTCATGCTTAAGAAGATCAACCCATTGCAGACAGAGGCCTGGAAAGGTCTTCGAGACCATTACAAGGCCATGAAGAACAGGCTTATGAAAGATCTGTTCGGCGAAGACCCTGAAAGGTTTGTGAAGTTCTCCCTCAGATTTGAAGACGTCCTGCTTGACTATTCAAAAAACAGCATAGACAGTGAGACCATGCGCCTTCTCCTTGGGCTTGCGGATGAAACAGACGTCAAAGACGCAATAGAAAAGATCTTCTCCGGCGATAAAATCAATGAGACGGAAGGCAGGGCAGTCCTTCATGTTGCGCTGAGAAACCGATCGAACACGCCGATCTTTGTCGATGGAAAGGACGTTATGCCCGGGGTGAATGCCGTGCTGGGGCAGATGGAGGTATTTTCAGACAGGGTCATCTCAGGGGAATGGAAGGGTTATACAGGGAAGGCAGTAACAGACATCGTAAACATCGGCATCGGAGGCTCAGACCTCGGGCCTGTCATGGTAACCGAGGCGCTAAGACCCTATGCAGTACCGCACATCAGGACACACTTTGTCTCGAATATCGACGCTACACATATCACAGAAACCCTGAAGCAGTTGTCACCTGAGACAACACTATTCATGATCGCATCGAAGACCTTCACCACCCAGGAGACCATGACGAACGCCCGCACAGCGCGAAAGTGGTTTCTTGATTCAGCAAAGGACAAAGTATATGTAAAAAACCACTTTGTGGCTATCTCGACCAATGAAACAGAGGTAAAGAAATTCGGCATAGCCCTGGAAAACATGTTTGTATTCTGGGACTGGGTCGGCGGCAGGTATTCGCTCTGGTCGGCAATAGGACTTTCAATTGCCTGTTCAATCGGCTTTCAGAATTTTATCGGACTATTGGAAGGCGCTCACGCCATGGACAGGCATTTCAGGGAAACTCCTTTTGAAAAAAACATCCCGGTTATACTGGCCCTCATCGGCGTCTGGAACAACAACTTTTACGGCGCACAGACCCATGCTATCCTCCCCTACGATCAGTATATGCGCTGTTTTGCAGCCTACTCCCAGCAGGCTGATATGGAGAGCAGCGGCAAATACGTTGACAGAGACGGCCTGGAGGTCGCTTACCAGACAGGCCCGGTCATCTGGGGAGAGCCGGGCACAAACGGTCAGCATGCCTTCTATCAACTTATCCATCAGGGCACAAGGCCCATCCCCTGCGACTTCCTCGCTCCTGCGATAAGCCACAATCCTGTGGGTGAGCATCATAAAATACTGCTTTCGAACTTCTTTGCCCAGACAGAGGCCTTGATGAATGGCAAGACAGAGGAAGAGGTCATAGCAGAGCTTAGGGCCTCGGGCAAGAGCGAAGAGGAGATAAAGATGCTCGCGCCGTTTAAAGTCTTCACAGGCAACCGTCCGACCAACTCCATCCTCTTTAAGAAACTCACCCCGAGGACGCTTGGAAGCCTTATCGCGATGTATGAGCACAAAATCTTTACGCAGGGCGTGATTTGGAATATCTTCAGTTTCGACCAGTGGGGAGTGGAACTCGGCAAGCAGCTGGCAAACAGGATACTCCCTGAGATAGCGGATGATGCTCCGGTGACAACCCATGATTCATCCACAAACGGGCTGATCAATGCGTATAAGGAGATGAGAAAAGCATAGGCCGGATAATGCGAAGCTAAGGCGCGGGCCCGGTTGAATGATTTGTTAGCGCCTTCAGCAGATATCCAGTTGAATTTTAATGAATAAGCAAGAACTCCCTGTGCTCTTGGCACAGGGATGAATTGCTTTCTAATTTGTGTCATTCCCCGACCCCCCCTCTGTCATTCCACGACCCCCTGATCAAGTCAGAGGGCATGCTTGATCGGGGAATCCATACCCTATCCTGGATTGTCCGGTCAATCAGAGGGCATGCTTGATGCGGGGGTCAAGCCGGACAATGACAGAATAAATTTGTTTTGACTTTTGACGCCCTGTGCTCTTGGCACAGGGTTCTTCACTCGTCTCTCCGATCTTGAGCATATCTTTTTCAGAAAGCACGCCGGCACGCTTAAATAGGCACAACTTGATAGCCCATTTTCCGCAGTTTGCTTTCTTTACTCATCAAATCTCCAATCCTTTTTTTCAAAACAGGATGTACGAAATCCTTTGCTATCTCAGATAATGGTTTGAGAACGAATTCCCTTTCATGGATCAAGGGATGGGGGATGGTGAGGGCGTCCGTATTTAAAGTGATATCATTATAGAGGAGGATATCAAGGTCTGCAATGCGGGGACCCCATCTTAGCGCTTCCTGCCGCCCCATAGCTTTTTCTATTTTCTTAAGCAGGCACAGAAGCATCATGGGTGCAAGCTCTGTATCTATCTCAACAGCCATATTTACAAAGGCAGGCTGCTCAGCAACCCCCCAAGGTTCTGTTTCATACATCGAGGACTGTTTTGTTACCAAAAGACCATTCTGTCTCAAAAGGGCAATGGCCATGAGACAGTTTTTATGCCTGTCGCCAAGATTAGATCCTATACCTATATAAACAATAGCCATACAAAAAATCAGAAGGCCTTCCTGAGCCTTTCAACAGCTTCCTTTATTCTTTCGACCGGCGCTGTCAACGCAAAGCGTACATATCCTTCTCCAGGTGCGCCAAATCCATTGCCGGGCGTTGTAAGAATCCCAGCCTTCTCCAGGATATGCGCAACAAAGCCTGAAGAATCAAACTGTTTCGGGACTTTTGCCCAGAGATAGAAGCTTGCCTTTGGTTGGGCGGCTTCGATGCCAATACCTCTGAGTCCATCATATAGGGCATCACGTCTGTCCTGATAGGTCTTTCTGATGCCGGACAAAATCCTTTCATCGGTATTCAGGGCGGTAACCGACGCCTCCTGTATGGCCTGAAACACTCCGGAATCAAGGTTGCTCTTGATCTTCCCCAGCCCTGCAATAACACTGCGGTTGCCGACAGCAAACCCTATTCTCCATCCGGTCATATTGTATGTTTTGGAAAGGGAATGAAATTCTATGCCAACATCCTTTGCGCCGTCTACCTGCATAAAACTCAAGGGCTTCTCATCATCAAAATATATTTCACTGTAGGCCGCATCATGGCATACAATGATGTTATATTTGGCCGCAAGGCATATTACTTCCTCATAAAACGACTTCGGAGCGATTGCAGAGGTCGGGTTGTTGGGATAGTTTATAAACATAAGCTTCGTATGCCGCAATGTCTCCTCAGGGATGGCCTTGAAATCAGGCAGAAAACCATTGACCTCCCTGAGAGGCATAATATGGCTTTTACCCCCGGCAAACACTACGCTTACCGGATATACCGGATAACCGGGCGACGGCACTAATACAGTATCACCCGCCTCAACAAATGCGAGGGGGATATGGCCGATCCCTTCCTTCGAACCGATAAGTGAAAGCGCCTCCGTAGCCGGATCAATTGTTGCATTAAAACGTCTTTTATACCATCCTGCAACCGCTTCCCTGTAAGAGAGCATCCCTTCATAGGAAGGATAGCGGTGGTGTTCCGGTTTTCCGACTGCGATTTTCATGGCTTCAACAATGTGGCCGGGCGTAGGGATATCAGGATCGCCAATGCTGAGATCTATTAAATCAACCCCCTTTGCCCGGGTCTCCTGTTTCATCCTGTCAATGGCTGCAAAGAGATAAGGGGGCAGGTTTTTCACACGTGATGCAAGGTTCACACTAATTTTGTGTTTCAAGATTACCTCCGCATAATATTTCCTGGCTTCCATTATATATTATTTCCGTATGTCACTTCATTAACCCGTTACTGATTTTTTGCTGATTTTTGAGTAGCAATAACAACTTGCTTTATGCTATAGTGATTTTAAGTGAAGGGGATGTTTCAAATAAACCAAATAAAAGGAGAGGAAAATATGAAAATCTCAAAAAAGCATGTTTTGTTTTCTATCCTGATTTTAACAAGCCTTCTTTTTTTGACAGTTGCAATCGCACTTGCAGGGGAGGAGTTAACTGTAAGAGGTCTGCTTGTAAAAATTGACGATAAGAATCAGCGTATCACCGTCGAAGATAAAAATAACGTAAAAACAGAGATAGTCTTTGAAGATGAACAGGCATTCTCAAAAATAAAAAAATACAAGATTGAAATCATGGACAAGGTCTCTGTTAGGTATGTGATCAAAAACAAAACAAATATCGGGAAAAAGATAAGAAGCCTAAGGGGTTGTTAAAGATAAGACTGAAATAATCCGTCTCTGTGCTTAAGGGGTGTTAATGCATATTCCAGATATTATAAAAAAGTGTCTGCGCGTAAAAGATTCGGGACTTCTTTCGATAAAAATAGAGGGTGACAGCCATCTGCTGAAGATATACCTGGACAACGGAGAGGTTGTCGCCTTAAGTCTTGGCCTGTGCAAAAATGAAGATTGTCTCAAAAAATTAAATGGCGCTGTTGCTTTGGATCATTCTTTTTTGAAGGGGGTAAAATCCCCCATGCCTGCAAATGTTCCCCTGACCCCAAAGCTGATAGAACTTATAGGAGGCAGCAGCGATGCAGGCTTAATGGCGGAAGCAATACCTTCGAGTCCAGGCGTAAACATACGACCCCAGATTATTGCATCTCTTGAAGAAGAGTTTATAGGGCTAATCGGCCCGATAGGGAAAATGCTTGTGGATAATATCTTCTCCAAAATATCCTACAGCCGCGGCAATTCCATGCAGGCGGAGGATTATTCCTATTTATTAGAGTCTATAAAGAAGGAGCTGCCCGATCAAGAGCAGGTTTCGTTTATTGCAAGACACGGAAAGGAATAAAAAATGATTAAATTCAAAAATTTGAAATTAAGGACCAGTTTTACTTTAACCATGCTCATCGTTTACCTTATGTCGCTTCCTGTAATGGTAGGTATAACCTATCAGGCGCTGCTGAAGAATGCTGAAAAAGAAAGCATGGGGCGGGCAGAACTTCTGCTCAATACAATGCTGGGAGTGAGGACATACGTTGGAGGGACAATGCGCCCTGTGGTTGATGAATTGTCGCCTGATCAGAAACCTATAGAGCTTACTTCGGGATATTATATCTTAAGAGAGATAGCAGACAATATTGCTGAAACAGCAAAAGAGTATTCCTTCAAGTTCGCTACCCTCAGCCCATTAAATCCTGCTAATAAGGCAAATAGTCTTGAAACCGAGAAGATTAATGAGTTTCGTTCAGGGAGATTATCTAAGGAGTGGAAAGGATTTATAAAGGACTCCAAAGGCAGTTTTTATGCAATCATGCAGTCCATAAAAGTGGAAGCCGGCTGCCTCAAGTGCCATGGCGATCCTAACATAGCTCCAAATGAACAGAAGAAGATATATGGCGTCAATGAAGGATATAACTGGAAAGACGGGGAAATCGTCGGCGCCACAACCGTGTATGTGCCTGCAAATGTTCCTATTCAAAATGCAAAAAAGGCATTGATTCTCTTTTCTATAATCTATAGCGTCTTTTTCCTTCTTGTCATAATGGTTCTTGACAGATTGATCATAATCAATATAATCAGGCCTATAGAAAGACTCGTCGTAACAGCCGATGAGATAAGCCGCGGGAAGATGGACAAAGAATTTGCTGTCCTCGCCAATAATGAGATAAAAACACTTGCAAATGCATTTACAAGAATGAAGTTGAGCCTGCAGAAAGCCATGGATATTTTGAAAAAATAAAATATGCGTCATTCATGCAAGAGCAGCGCGCATTGTAAAGGAGGATGTTAATGAGCAAGGGAAGGGTTCTCGTAATAGATGACAGTCTGATAATGCAAAAACTGGCAGGGGTTGTTCTTGCAGAAGCGGGGTATGAGGTTTTTACGGCAAAGGATGGAGAGGAAGGCCTCAAGACAGCAGAGGATGTATTGCCTTCTCTAATACTGGTTGACTTTATAATGCCGAAGATTAACGGCTATCAGTTTTGCAAGATGATAAATAGCAATCAGCTTCTTAAAGATATTCCTATTATACTTATTACTGCAAAAGGCAAGGACGTCGGGGAGAAGTTTACCGAGAAGTTCGGCATTGTAGATTATTTCATAAAACCATTCCAGCCTGAGGATCTTCTTGAAAAAGTAAACTCTGCTCTTAAAGCCCGTGAAGCGGTTGAGGTGGTTGAAACAGCGAAAATTGCCGCTGCCGGCGGCGAAGATACAAAGCCTGTTTTGCCGGCGTATTCTGACACTGATATCGGAGAGGTCGTTGACAAGATTATCAGGGGATATTTTTACAACGAATTTTCGTTTCTTATTCAGAAAAGCATGACTGATATTCTCAAACAGGCAGGCGTAATCAAGGCCGGAGGAATTATCCTCTCAGGAGACATTTCCGATTTTAGTCTCTTCGATATCTTCCAGTTAATAGACACTGCAAAGGCAACAGGAAAACTCTTTATCCATGCTCATACCATGAGTTCCGAGATATATTTTGAGCAGGGGAATATCGTATATGCGTCAACAAGCAGGGGAGAAAAGGCAGTGCTCACCGGAGACCTGCTGGAGAAAAGAAAAAACATTCCTAAAGAGGTCTTTAATCAGGTAGTGAGGAAAGCGAAAGAAACAGGCGTCCCTATCCTTAGGGCATTTATCAACGAAGGCGTCCTGACCGCCAATGACATTACGGCAATTCTCAAAGAACGCATCGAAGCCGCCATTTACTCTACAATGGAGTTGGAGGACGGCAACTTTTTCTTTGAGAAAATACCCGTCCCGGATAATCTCTCAGATATCTCAATAAGGCTAAATGCCTCTCAGCTAATCCTTGAAGGTGCGCGGAGAGTTGGTGAAAAAAGCTTCGCTGCGAAAATGTTCGAGGATGATAATATCGTCTTTATCAGGTTTATGAGTGATGGCGCCATGGAAGATATTACTCTTGAAGAAAATGAATTGAAAATTTTCTCACTCATTGACGGCAAACGGAAACTCGTTGATATAGTAAACATGGCAGGAATTGAAATAAATGAAGCAAAAAGGATATTTCATACCCTGACAAGGGTTGGAATCCTGAAAATAAAGGAGGCCTGAAATGGCAAAGATTCTTATCGCCGAAGACAGCATTACGGATATCGAATACATAAAGTCGGTATTAAGTAATACAGGGCATACATTATCTGTTGCCTTCGATGGTGAAGAAGCGGAGAGAATGATCAAGAACGAGCCCTTTGACCTGTTCATTCTTGATGTTGTAATGCCAAAGAAGAACGGATTTCAGATATGCAGGGATATTAAAAAAAATGAGAACCTGAAGAACATTCCTGTGATTATGTTGACGGCAAAAACCCAGATGAGTGATAAGCTCTGGGCTGAAAAACAGGGCGCAGACGAATACCTTATCAAACCCTGTGAGCCGATAGACATCCTGCTCGCCGTGAAAAAGCATTTGAACCAATGAAAGAGAAAGAAGAGGCTCAATCTTTCGAGGAGACAACATACTGGGTCTTTAAGATAGGAGAAAAGGATTTTCTTTTGTCTGTTGAACAAATAAGAGAAGTGATAGAGGTGTCTGACTTCTTTTCAATCCCCCTTGCTCCGGAATATGTGTGTGGAGTAATTTCTTTGCACGGCAGGGTAATCCCTGCTATAGACCTGTCAAAGATTTATCCAACAGGCAAGCCCCTCTATCATGGCATCAAACTGATCGTTGTTGATGTGGAAGTCAAACTCATGAGGGAGACTATCAACGAAAGCATTGGTTTTCTTTCAGAAATACTCCCATATCCTACGGAATTCAGCTCTGACATCTCCCCTGAGGATCTAATTGATGTAAACAGGTTTTTCCAGGATTTTAGCGTAAAGGATATGCAATTATGACGGATTTTAATCTTTCAGGGCTCCTGGGCTATTTCCTTGCTGAGGCAGAGGAGCATATTAATACGCTCAGCAGGGGGATAACTGATCTTGAGACCACTGCTGAAAATACCGCGCTTATCGAGGATCTTTTCAGGGCCGCACATACGCTCAAGGGATCAGCGGCTATTGTAAAGCTCACTGTTACGAGCAATATTGCCCACAAGATGGAAGATATTCTGGAAGAATTAAAGGACAACAAAAGAGCGGTAAGCAGGGAACTAACAGAGCTTTTGTTATATATGCTTGACGGCATTAAAGGACTTATTAACGACGTCTCGGCACAGAGGGGGGAAAACAGCGAGGTAGGGGAGGACGTCCTCCGGAAGGCTGACGAAGCGCTCAGCAAAAAAGAACCGCCAAAGTCACTTGCCGAGCCTGTCGAACCCCCGGCTGTAACAGTCCCGGAGAAACGTGAAACAGGCAGGAGGAAAGAAGACTTTGAATTCTTCTCAGGTAATTTTGTCAAGGTAGACGTCCGCAAGGTCGATGAGATGTTAAGCCTCATCAGTGAAATTACGATCAAGAAAAATTATCTCTTGCAGCAGACGAAATCAACAGGAGAGATATCCGACGAGATATTCTTTGCAGGCATGCGACTGCTCAATGAGATTAACAGGTTTGCCGACCGTTATGCGTATTCTTTTCGTGATAATGTGAAGTATACTGATCCGCTTCTTTCCGAGTTTGGCGAACTTGAGTTTGACAGCTACGATGAATTGAATCTCTTTTCAAGAAAACTCCAGGAGATAACAAATGATATAACAGAGGCGCTGAAAGGACTCTCTGAATTTTTCAATACTTTTAATGATCATGTGAAGACCATGGATATCATGATAAGGGAATTGCGGACTGATATCGCTGAAAGCAGAATGATAGAAATCGGCCGGCTGTTCCAGCGTTTTGTAAGGCCTGTAAAAGATATGGCGAAGCAGCACGACAAAAACGTTAAACTTCTTATATCAGGCGGCGACACAAACGTCGACAAGGTAATATTTGAAAAACTCTTTGATCCGCTTATGCACATTCTAAGAAATGCCGTAGGGCACGGCATTGAAAAAACAGCGGAGAGGATCGGGAAGGGCAAGCAGGAGGAAGGGACCATTTTCCTGTCCGCAGGCAGAGAAGGCAACACTGCAATAATAGAGATTAAGGATGATGGGAATGGGATAGATACGGATAAATTATTCAGCAAGGCAATCGAAAATGGCTTATTGGAGCCTGGGGAAAAACCGCCTAATGAAGAACTCTTACCGCTTGTCTTTGTTCCCGGCTTTTCAACTGCGGAAACCGTTGATATGGTGTCAGGCAGGGGAATGGGCATGAGCGCTGTCAGAAGACTGATATCAGCCATCAATGGAGTGATCGAGGTAAGTAGCGATGTCAGTTGGGGAACAGCCTTTAAAATACGGGTGCCCTCTTCCCTGACAATAACAAATGTGGTTGTTTTCAGGGCAGGACATATAGAGTTTGCACTGCCGGCAGGTCTCATAGACGAGATAATCCGGATCGATATGAGCAACAAAGAAGCGGCTTTCGAGACAGTAGATTATCGGGGCAGTGATATTTATATCAGGAATCTCTCGGATGTCCTTGGGCTTGACAGCGCATCCGATAACCTAAAGCATGTAATTGTGTGCAGTGTTACAGACAAAAAGGCAGGACTGATTGTTGATGAGATAGCAGGTTATGAAGAAGTTATCATAAAGCCGATGAATCGTTTTCTCGATGGATTGTATGTTTACTCCGGAACAACCATCTCAGGGGACGGCAAGATACGTTTTGTTATTAATCCTACAAGAATATTTGAAGACAGGAAACAGTTGTTTGCCGTCAAAAAGCCTGCAGGCGTCAAGGCGTATGAAGCCGGAAGGGTTCTTATTGTTGACGATTCTTTGAGCGTGAGAAAGTATGTGAGCACATTTCTCGAAGCTAAACAATGTCAGGTCTACAGCGCCTCAAATGGCTCAGAGGCATTGAATATTCTTGATGAGAATCCCGTCGATCTCATCATTACAGACCTTGAAATGCCTGTTATGCATGGCTATGAACTAATCAGCAGGATAAAGAGTTCCGAAAGGCTGAAAAATATACCTGTTATCATTCTCACCTCAAGAAGCGCCGGGAAACATAAAGAAAAAGCGATGGAAAGCGGAGCAGCGGACTATCTTGTAAAGCCGTTTGATGAAAAGTCTCTTTTGGAAATATTAAAAAAATACCTCTCAGCTATTGACCTCACTCAGCAGTAAGGAAACAAAAAAGGGGCTGCAAGCCGCAACCCCTTGATTTTACTGGCGTCCCCAGTGGGATTCGAACCTAACTGCGTTGGCTTCGTCGTCAGCTCCTCAACATACCAAACAGTATGCCTTCGTCGCTTCCTCCTTGCCGCCTTGTTATCATTTTGAATGCAACTCCGCATTAATGCATCACTTGTTACTCATCACGGTTTTTTGGTGAGCCGCGTTGGATTCGAACCAACGACCCACGCCTTAAAAGGGCGTTGCTCTACCAACTGAGCTAGCGGCCCGTAAATACGAAGTAATAAAATACCCTTTATTGCGTTTTCTTGTCAACCCAAAAAATGCATTTTTGGGGTCAATCTTTTCCGCATAAAATCCGCTTTTTTGAGCGAACAAAAATTTACATGCCGGAGCGGGCCCTGGTATAGGGAAGCAGGCCGCCTTTTTTGATTATTTCCTGTTCCCGCTCGTTCAGGGTCGAGACAACGGTAAAAGTATAGCCCTGTGTTGTATTTTCAATTATATACTTTTGGGCGCCGCTTATTGTTGCATTGAGGTCTCTTATGACAAGCTGGTCGCCGTTCTCTGCTCTGTCATAATCTTCGGAATTTTCAAACTGCAAGGGGAGTATCCCGAAATTTATCAGGTTTGAACGGTGTATCCGCGCAAACGACTTTACGATAACAGCCTGTATGCCGAGAAACATGGGAGCTATGGCTGCATGTTCTCTTGAGGAGCCTTGGCCGTAGTTTTCGCCGCCGACAATGATCCCGCCTCCTTTTGACTTTGCCTCTTCTGCACGGTTGCTGAAGGTCTTGTCTATATTCTCAAAGACAAATTCGGAAATGGCCGGTATGTTGGACCTGAAGGGCAGAATTTTTGAACCTGCAGGCATGATGTCATCGGTCGTGATGTTGTCCCCGAGTTTCAGCAGGACCTCTGCATTGATCTTATCCTGCAAAGGTTCTTTAACCGGCGCCTCTTTTATGTTTGGCCCCTTGATGACGTTGATATCCGAGGCGTCAGCTTTTGGGGGGATTATGAAGTTTCTATTTATCAGGTATTTTGAGGGTTCTTTAAAACTGCTGATATGAAGTCCTGATTCGCGCGGAGCGACGATCTCTCCCTTGACAGCAAAGACCGCACAGGACACAGGACTTGCGAGATAAACAGAGGCGTCTTTTGTGCCGCTCCGTCCCTTGAAGTTCCTGTTAAAGGAACGGACCGAAACCTGTCCGCTCCCCGGCGCGCCTCCCATGCCAATGCACGGGCCGCATGAGGCCTCAAGCATCCGGGCGCCTGCAGCTATCATGTCCGAAGTGAGTTTTTCCTTTGCTATCATCTCATAGACCTGTTTTGAACCGGGGTTTATCAGAAGATTAACGCCTTCAGCCACTGTGTTGTCCTTCAGGATGGATGCGACCGCCTTCATCGCCTGATAGGATGAGTTCGTACAGCTGCCTATGCAGACCTGATCTATTTTTGTGTTGCCAAGGCTTTTGACAGTAACAACATTGTCAGGGCTATGGGGCTGCGCGATCATCGGCTCGATCGAACTGAGATCAACATCAATCACCTCTGCGTATCTTGCCCCCTTGTCTGCTTTCAGCTCCATCCAGTCAGCTTCCCTGCCGATTGCTGAGAGATAGAATTTTGTCCTTTTGTCGCTCGGGAATATTGATGTTGTTGCACCCAATTCAGCACCCATGTTTGTTATGGTCGCGCGTTCAGGGACGCTCAGGTCTCCTGCCCCTGGCCCCCCGTACTCCATAATCTTTCCTACCCCGCCTTTGACCGTGAGCCTTCTTAGAATCTCAAGAATTACGTCCATGGCAGTCACCCATGGCCGCTGGAGTTTTCCCTTGAGGTGTATCTTGATGACCTGAGGCATGTTCAGTTCAAAAGGAGAACCTCCCATGACAGTTGCTGCATCAAGACCTCCCACCCCTATGGCTATCATACCCATGCCGCCTCCTGTGGGGGTGTGGCTGTCAGTGCCCAGGGCTATTCTGCCGGGCGCTGCAAATTGTTCAAGATGTATCTGGTGGCATATGCCGTTGCCGGGTCTTGAAAAATATGCGCCGTATTTTGCCGCAATGCTCTGGAGAAACTTATGATCGTCAGGGTTCATAAAGTTCGACTGTACCATGTTGTGATCAATATATGAGACAGCGAGAGGGACCTTTACCCTGTCAAGCCCCATGGCCTCGAATTGAAGCCAGGCCATTGTCCCTGTTGCATCCTGGGTGTATACCTGATCTACCCTCAGTCCGACAGGAGAGCCTGCCTTTAAATCACCGTATGCAAGATGTGCTTCGAATATCTTTTCAATAATGTTTTTACCCATGAGAACCTCTTTAGTTTTTGATTTTAATCCTGACAATTTTAAACTGGGGCCTTATTTATGACTTTGTTTTTTTATTATGTTAAAGTATTCAAAAAAAACAAGCAAGAATATATGTTTCAGGAGATCGAACATGCATTTTTTCAGCTATAAAGAGGATGAGTTATATGCAGAGGATGTTCCTGTAAGACTCCTTGCGGAAAAATACGGGACCCCGCTTTATATATACAGCTATAAAACACTTCTGAGACATTTTAACGCCTATAACAATGCGTATAAAGACTTCCCGCACATTGTCTGCTATGCTCTTAAGGCGAATTCCAACGGCGCTGTGTTACGGCTTCTTGCAAAGAACGGCGGCGGCGCTGATATTGTTTCAGGCGGTGAATTGTTCAGGGCAATGAAGGCAGGTATCCCGGCTGAAAAGATTGTCTACGCAGGAGTCGGCAAAAAAGAAGAAGAGATCAGAAGCGCCTTGATGGCCAAAATTCTTATGTTCAATGTCGAATCCGCAGATGAACTGCGGGAAATCGACAGGATTGCCGGAAAGATGCGGACCAAGGCCCCTGTGGCGCTGAGGATCAATCCTGACATAGACGCAAAAACGCATCCGTATATCTCGACCGGTATGCGTGAGCATAAATTCGGCATTTCGATTGATGATGCGCTTGAAAATTACCGGCTGGCGTCAAGGCTGAAACATATCAGGGTAGTCGGAATTCAAAAGCATATCGGCTCGCAGATAACGAAGACATCTCCCTTTGTGGATGCGCTTAAAAGAATTCTCGTACTTCTTGATGAGTTAAACAGAGAAAAGTTCGACATCAAATACCTCGATATCGGAGGCGGACTCGGCATCACCTATGTAAATGAGAAGCCCCCTGTGCCTGCTGATGTCGCTAAAAAGCTGCTTCCTCTTTTAAAGGGCAGGGATATCACTCTTATCATGGAGCCCGGCAGATCAATTGTCGGCAATGCCGGCATCCTTGTGACAAAGGCGCTTTACCTGAAAAAAAGCAGTGGGAAGGAATTTGTGATTGTTGACGCAGGGATGAACGACCTGATGCGGCCTTCGCTGTATGAGGCGTACCATCATATTATCCCTATTGCAAGGAAGAAAAGAAATATGATTATGGCTGATATTGTAGGGCCGATCTGCGAGTCAGGCGATTTTCTCGCGAAGGGAAGGAAGATAGCAAAGGTCAACAAAGGCGAATATCTCTCTGTCATGAGCGCCGGCGCATACGGCATGTCAATGAGTTCAAACTATAACAGCCGGCCTTCTGTTGCCGAGGTCATGGTGAATGGAAAGACGCACAGCCTTATCAGAAAACGCGGCACCTATGAAGAACTTATCAGTAATGAAAATATACCAGGGTATCTCCGATGAATCTCAGGTTTACAAAGATGCATGGCCTTGGGAACGACTTTATTCTTATTGATTGTCGGGATGGTAAGTTAAACAGTTCAAGCGGTTTAAGCGGTTCAAACAGTTTAAGCGGTTTAAGCATACGGCTCTGCCACAGGCGCTTCGGTATTGGCGCAGACCAGGTGCTTTTATTGTATCCTTCAGCGATTGCTGACTTTAAAATGGTAATCTTCAATGCCGACGGCAGCGAAGTTGAAATGTGCGGCAACGGGATACGCTGTTTCGCCAAATATATATGGGACAGGGGATTGTCCGACAAGGGAATCCTTTTGGTAGAGACCGCTGCCGGTATTATAAAGCCGGAAAGAATAGGACAGATGGTGAGAGTTGATATGGGTGAACCAATACTGGAAGGCAGGCTGATACCGGTCAATCTACCCCCCCACCCACCCCTTAATAAGGGGGGGAGGGGGGGGGTAATAGATTTCCCTTTAAAAATTGCGGATAAAGAGTTTAAAATTACTGCTGTTTCGATGGGCAACCCCCATGCAGTAATCTTTGTTGATGACGTTGCCGGCATTGATGTGAAAAAATACGGCCCATTGATCGAAAATCATGCGCTCTTCCCAAAGAGGATAAATGTCGAGTTTATCCAGGTCATTGACTCTGAGAGGATAAAGATGCGTGTATGGGAAAGAGGGGCGGGCGAGACAATGGCCTGCGGCACAGGCGCGTCGGCTGCCGGTGTTGCTTCGTATATCAAGGGGTTTACGGCAAGACAGGTGGATGTCCTGCTTCGAGGGGGTGAACTTGGGATAGAATGGAAAGAAGATAATCACGTGTATATGACCGGGCCTGCTTCTGACGTATTTGAAGGATCAATAAAACTCGGTGACAGGCATTTCGAGATGCCGGCAGATAACGAAAATACAATAGCGTAATGAGGAGGAGATATGTTTAAAGGTTCGATAGTAGCAATAGTCACACCGTTCAGGAATGGCAAGGTAGATGAGAAGGCCCTTGGCGATCTTATTGAATGGCATATAAAACAGGGCACGAATGCTATTGTCCCCTGCGGCACAACAGGAGAATCCGCAACGCTCGATTATGAAGAGCATCACCGGGTCATCAGGTTTACGGTCGAGGCCGTAAATAAAAGAGTCCCTGTAATCGCAGGCACTGGGGCAAATGCGACTGACGAGACAATCATGATCACAAAAGAGGCAAAGAAATCAGGGGCTGACGGGGCTCTTGTTGTTGCCCCTTATTATAACAAGCCGACACAGGAAGGGCTTTACAGGCATTATAAGGCCGTTGCCGAGGCAGTGAAAATGCCTATCGTCCTTTATAATGTGCCCGGCAGGACTGCTGTAAATATACTGCCTGCGACTGTGGCGCGGCTGGCAGAGATTAAAAATATCGTTGCCATAAAAGAGGCTACCGGTGATATGAAGCAGGCGAGCGAGGTGATCAGGCTTTGCGGCAACAAGATTACCGTTCTTTCGGGCGATGACTTTACCACACTCCCGCTCATGGCGCTTGGTGGGAAAGGCACAATCTCCGTATCTGCGAATGTGGCGCCGAAGCTTGTATCCCGGATGTGTGCATTATGGGAAAAGGGAAGGTTTGATGAGGCAAGAAAGATACATTTTCAACTCGAACCCCTGAATGCGGCGATGTTCATCGAGACAAACCCCATACCGGTCAAGACAGCCCTTGCGCTCATGGGCAAAATCAGGGAAGAATTCAGGCTCCCTCTCTGTGAGATGGCCGCTGCAAACAGGGACAAGCTGAAGAAGGCGTTGAAGGATATGAATCTGATTTAATCCCCTTACCCGATTTATAGTTTTTTATGAATGAAGAATGGCGGTTGATAGACTCCGGCCCCTGTGACGCCTTTTATAATATGGCGCTTGACGAAGCCATCGCAATAGAGGTCAGAAAAGGCGGGGCGGCTGCAACATTGCGTCTCTATAGTTGGGACAGTCCTTCTCTGACTCTCGGTTGTTTTCAGAAGGCGTCGGATATTAATATTGAATACTGTCAGTCCCAGGATATCCCTGTGGTTAGGAGACCGACAGGCGGAAGGGCTGTGCTCCACAGTGATGAATTGACCTACAGCTTTTCCGCAAGAACAGACAGAAAGCCATTTTCATACGGCCTACTCGACAGCTACAAAAGGATAAGTACGGCCTTTTTGATCGCATTTAAAAAAATCAACGTCATGGCTGAACCAAAAAAGGAGATGGAAAAAGGCAGGACGCTCATGAGAAGTCCCTTATGCTTCCAGTCGAGTTCCTTTGGAGAGATACTCCTGGATAACAAAAAACTCATGGGCTCAGCCCAGAAGCGATGGAGTAACGGCCTGCTCCAGCAGGGCTCCATTCCCTATTTCTATCATAAAGAAAAGCTGCAAGGGATATTTGGAGCAGAAAAAACAGCATCTCTCAGAGACTGCATGAAGGCGCTCAAAGACGTCCTGCCCTTGCTTGATGATGATGCGTTCAAAAAAGCCGTTGCCTCATCTTTTGAGGAGGCCTTTGGTATCAGGCTTCTTCTGTCGGCCCCTTCGCAGGAGGAAGATCTTCTTGCGGAGGAACTCCTGCATCAGAAATATCTTCAGTCGCAGTGGAACTTTTCTCTGTAGCCTTAACAGAATCAGACGGCTCTATACTTTCAGCAGGAATCTCTGTCTTTCTGATTTCTGCTTCGTAGTAGTAAATGAATATTGCGGCAAGAATTGACAGACCGATATAACTGGACGCTAACTGTAATGGGAATGAAATGATCGTCCCAATAACAGGGATAAGGATGAACGGATAGGTGAGAAGCATAATGAGAAAACTTGCGGCAAGATAGGCAAAGAAGAGCATGACATAGAGCCAGAAAGCAGATTGTCTGTTCCATAAAAACCTGACCGCATCCCTGAATGACCTTGCCGCTCCTTCAGTTTTAAAGAAAAGAATTGCTATGCCGTAAACAGTAACAGCGATCGCAGCCAGGATTAAACTTATCGCAATCAGCGCAAGCGCCAGGGAGAAAAAAATCCCAAGAAACAATGCAAGGGTCGAGTCCTGGCTTTTGGCGCTCTGAACAAGCGCTGCAACTCCGCCGCCAAAGAGGCCGAGGAGAAAAACTATTGCTATAAAGACAAGACCCATAAGCAGGGAAAACCTCATCAGGGGGAAAAAGGTCCTTTTTGCCTCTGCAAAAAAGAGCTTTAGGCTGAACTTCAGGGATGGATCAATCACCACGCTGCCGATAACGCCTATTGAACCTGAAAAGACAAAGAGCCCCGCAGTCGTAACTATGACGAGGTATAGGAGAAAACTGGCGACAACAATCAGCGCAAGCCCCATATATTTCGAAAGCAATGCAGAAGGGTCTCTCAATAGCCCCATAATATCCCGTGTCTCCGCAAGACCGGTCAGGTCAAGTCCGAAAATGATAAATGCGATAGCAAGCGGTATTCCCACAACAATAAAAAATCCGATACAGTTGGCAATCATCATAACCGCCTGAACAGCAACCAACTGCCAATTCCTGTTAATCAGCCTGAATCCGCTTTTTACAGCGTCAGTATATGTCATCTTCTCTCCTTTGCAAGCAAACCTAAGGTATTATACATCCTCTACTGCAATCTCTTCAAAGCAATCCGGTGGACCACACACAAAGAGGCCTCGAAGACCTTTCGATTATCCCTTTCTCTTCAGAACATAAAGGCCGATATGCTGCTCTATAACGCTGTCCTCGATTTCCTGGGAATGTTTTTTGATATATGATTTCGGCTCAGCCTTGTGCTCAAAGGCATACTCAAGGCTTTTTCTGACGCCCCTGTCTATCTCCTTTATCATGGCTTCTCCCAATTCCCTTTTTGCAATAATGCCGCCAAGGGGGATCGGCAGCCCTGTTTCCCTTTCCCACCACTCGCCGAGATCCACGACCTGATTCAGACCTGCATCCTGATATGTGAAACGGCTTTCATGGATGATCAGCCCTGCATCAGCCTCATCATTTCTGACCGCATTGATAATACGATGAAAAGGCATTACGATCACATTTCCTTTAAAAAGCGGATCGAAAAGCTGAAGGAGAAGGAATGCGGTTGTAAGCTGTCCGGGGATTGCAATTTTTTTGCCTCGCAGGTCATTCATCTGCTGATATTTTTTTGAGACAACGAGCGGACCGCAGCCCTTCCCGATCGCGGCGCCTGACCTAAGCAGGCAATAGGTCTCCCTCAGATGCCCGTAGGCGTGGAATGATATCTTCGTAATATCAAGCTCTGCACGTCGGGCCATCCGGTTTAAGGTCTCCACATCCTCAAGTATCTCCCTGAAACGCAGATCGCCTGCATTGATCTTCCCATGCGCAAGCGCATAAAAAATAAAGGTGTCGTTTGGACAGGGTGAGTATCCGAGAGTCAAAGTCTTAGCAGGCATAGATTATCCCCAGAAAATCCCTGTAGGGTCGTCCTCGATTTCTTTTAAGATGACATCAATATTTTTTGTCGGCTCAACGTCGTAATATTCGTGCCATCTATCGTTTCTGTCAGCACAGTAGAGATTCCATTTGCCAGTTTTACCATCATATCTCATTTGGGCTATTGGCATGGAAGACCATTCTTTTATGTCCGGATGCCATGGCGCCCTGTTTTCAAATATGGTAACGCTGTTTCCTCTGAACTTAAATGAAAGTGTTATTTTATCCCTGACATGCGACGGAATTTTATTCTCACAATATTTTTTTAACTTTTTTTCAGTAAGTGTTTTTATTAAAAGTGGAAGCGGCATATATTAGTTCTCCTTCTAACAACCCTATCAAGAATGCCTCATCAAATATCAGATTGTCATGTCTAATCCTATTCATCGACAACAGGAAACAGCCTCTTTTGTTTGCGTTTGCAGCCATTTATTAGCTGCGTCTTCATTAGGAACAATAAGTTTCTCAAGTTGCCACAAAAAAACATGTTGCTGCACGCTTCCAACAGGCAATCTGGAAACTTGCTTTTCGCCATAGCTTGATTGTAAGAATACTGAGAAATAGTATGGATTCAATTGTCTATTCGTGACTATCTTTGCAATATCCTGATTTGAGTTAATAGGATATTTAATCTCTTCTGTTGCAATAGCAGAATTTCCGACTGTTCCCGACATCGTGAAAAGAACAGTTTTTGGCTTTACTTCTGATTTGCATAAAAGCTTGTTTGCATCGTGACTAATGTAAAGAACATCAGAAAAGTCGATACGCCCGGATTTAATGTCTTTACATCTTAGAAATGGAATACCTTTTTCTATATATTCAAATTGATTACAAAGTGAATATGCACCAAAGCTTTTTATGGATTCAGATAAATTCTCCAGATAATCCCATTCCTTGCTCTTTATTTGCCTTTCCGTCTGTAAAAATATAGGTCGGTAATATTCAGCATCAAGCCGTAAAGAAGTTGGCTCATGGTCTTTCCAATTTACAATTGAATATTGCATAGTTATTTATTCAGAGATTAAATTTTTGATAATCTTAATCATTACATCTTTATCTTTCGGGTCGCTTTCGGCAACCAGCAAAGCCAGCGCTGTCAAAGCGTTGTCATTGATTTTTCTCTCGCCTGATTTTTTAAAGAGATAATTTGATCTGTCCAAAAAAAAGACAAACAAAAATGAGGCAACTCTTTTATTGCCGTCAGTAAAAGGATGATCTTTAATAGTCAGATACAGCAAATGCGATGCTTTGGCTTCAATAGTCGGATACAGTTCTTTTCTATCAAATGTTTGATACAGCCCTTTGACGACGCCGGTAAAACCGCCGCCTCTTTCCACGCCAAACAGATCTCCTGCTTCTTTTTTGGCAGTCAGTTCTTTTTTTAGCTCTGCAATTATTTTGATGCAGTCCTTATATTGCAAAACAAATGCGGTCTTCTTCCCTTTTTGCGCCTGAAGTTTCCCCTTGTCATATTGTTCAAGAAGCGACAAGGTCTTGGAATAATCTGCAAGCAAGTTTATAATTTCAGTTTCCTGACCTTTCAGGAGTTCTTTTTGCGACTGCTTTTGTAGAAATAAAACCGCCTCCTGAAGTTCATTAAATTTACTTTGTGCTTCCAAAAGCTTTTTACTGTTTATGGCATAGCCTTTAATGAGGTATTGCTTCAAAACATTGCTCGCCCAAATGCGAAACTTTACTCCATTTTGTGATTTAACCCTATAGCCCACGGAAATAACGACATCCAGATTATAGTAATTCACTTGATAAACCTTTCCATCTGCGGCAGTTGTTGCAAAATTTGCAATAACTGATTTTTGCTCTAATTCCTTTTCGTTAAAAATATTTTTGATATGGCGCGAAATAACAGATTTATCTCTTTTAAACAAGACAGCCATTTGATCTAAAGAAAGCCAAACAGTTTCTTCCTCCAGTTTGACTTCCAACTCTACCTCATTTTTTGAGGTCCTATAAATTATTATTTCGCCTTTTTGCAGAATATCTTTTTTCATAATTTATTTCCAAAACGACAGCTTTTCCTTTTTGGCAAACTTTATAAAGGCCTCGGCAATGCCGTCAGACAATTCTCCATTATGATTATGCAAGTCATGGTCAACGATGAGGTGGCCGTTTTTATCCAGCTTGTCTTGCCCTGTGCCATTTTTTACATAGACATAGTCGCCGGAGTTGTCCTTGCCGCCTTTTTCACTCACTGCAAAGAAGATGGGATAGTCCTCTACTTTAGGGCAAAGTTTATCGTCCCATTTCTGTATAAACAAAACACTGGTCTTGGTGCCTGTATGTGGCTTGAAGGTGTTGCCGTGCAAACCTACAACAGCCAGTATCCGCCCATGTTGGGCGATAAATTCCCGAATAGGTTTATCCGAAGTGTTATTGAAGCGGCCTTGAGGCAGGACTATTGCCATGCGCCCGCCGGGTTTGAGAAAGTCCAGGTTGCGCTCGATAAATAGAATGTCCCGTCCGACTTTGGATTGCGCTTTATTGTTGGCATTAAATCCCAGTTCGTACTGATGCAGGATGCGGTTCTCTTTAATGTCTCCGGCAAAAGGCGGATTGGCCATCAGAATATCAAAATTGAAGTATTTATTTTCGCCCTTTTCGGCCCGGAGCTTTTCCAGTCGTTCAAATCCCTTGCCATAGGTCTTAATCCATTTTTTATCGTTCTCCGTCTTGTCGTCCCATCGTTCATAGTCCAGAGCGTTTAAATGCAGCACATTGGTTTCGCCGTCACCGGCAATAAGATTCAGAGTGCGGGCCACGCGCACGGTCTTTTCGTCAAAGTCTATGCCGAAGACTTTTAAGACATACTCCTTGTCTTTCTCAGAGATTTCGGCGTTTGTAAACAGATGTCCCGTAATCTGAAAAATGGTATGCACAGGAAACCCGCAACTGCCTGAAGCCGTGTCAATCATATACTCTCCAGCCTTAGGATTGAGCATCTTCACGCACATATCTATAATATGACGCGGCGTGAAGTATTGCCCCTTTTCTCCTTTGGCAGATTTATTCACCAGATATTCAAAGGCTTCATCCACCACCAATAAATTGGAGTTGAACAGCTTTACATCCTGCAAGCTCGCAATACAGATGGCCAAATGGCTGTCCGATAGCTCAAAAACAGACCCGTCCGCAAAAACACCCGGCCACTGGCTTTTTGCCTGATCGAACAAACCTTGAATCTTGTTTTTCAGTTCCGTATCAGTCTGGCCGGAGTTTCTGAACTCCATAACTCTGAAGCCCTCATCATCAATGCCGCTTACGGCGGCATTTAGCGCGTCATAATCGGAACCATCAAAATATCCGGGCTTATTGCCATAGGTTGCAACCGGTTCTCCCACTGCGGTTTGAGTAACCTGTTTTGTAAAATAGTTGATTATGTCTTTATCTTTCTGACTCAGAAATTCATCATAAAGCTTGGTAAATATGAGCTTAAAGACCTCTTCAAAGACATCTACGCCAGCGTTGGCAAGCACTTCGTCTTCCATTTCAAGAATAATATCTTTCAGGGACTTACGCTCGTTGGCGAGTTTATCCTTAATGATAAGGTCCTTCAGGGTAAACCGTTCACTGAGTATGTCCTTAATGCTCTGGCTTGCCTTGGGGATGTCGGTGATGTCTTCAAAATAGTTAGGGTCTTTGCGGTGGTAATGAGAAATCTTCTCGCCATTGGTCCAGACACTCATCGGCGCGCCGGTCGCATTGCGATATGAACGGAGCTGGTCTTTGCCGTCTTTGAGTTTCGGCTTTTTCAACTCAACGATAATGTATGGCGTATCAGGTCTGTCTTTATCAAATACCACTATATCAGCGCTTTTCTTCTCCCTCCCGAAATTGACCGGATATTCAAAAGCAAGCCGTTTTTTGGGGTAGCCGTATTGCTCGATCAGTCTTGCTGCATAAAGCTGACGGACAACTTCTTCTGGCTTCAACGGGATGTCTTTGCCACGAATAATGCAGACGACAAAGGGCATTTTCCTGCTCTTTGATTCCTTGATATTAATTTTATTGCTCAGGGCAGCAATCTCATCATCGGAAAAGAGAGAAAGATGATAATTACTGTCTTTGAGAATCGTTTGGATGATGTCTTCTTGTGTCATTTGATTTCCTTATTCTTCAAGTCTTCCTGCTTGTCCTCCCAGACTAATCCATAGCGATGCTTTTCAAGCTGTTTTATCTTCTCCACCAACTGCTCTTTTGTATAATTATCGTATTTTGATTTCGGCATCTTTACTTTTTTATCGGCCTTTTCATAATCACTGCAACAGCGCCGTAAGTATGGCCGTAAAGGCCTTCCAAAGAGTTGTGTTCTATATCTTCAAGTTTCCCCAACTTGCTTGTCCAGCGTCCGTTGCTTAACTGCCTTGCTGTATGGGTTGGTATTCCTTCGGGATCAACATATATGGCAACTTTCTCTGCCCCTTCTTCATAGCTATCGATAGCACAAAGAGAGTATCCAAAAGCTTCATAGACCTTAATGAACACCTCCAGGTTTTCTTCTTGCGGGATTTCAGACGGCCAGAAACAATCTTTATTAGGCCACCACCAAGTTTCACTATCTCCGGCAGCCCAAGCAATGCAATTATATTCTCTTGTGGCTGGGCTGGCAATATCATACCCACTGGATAACAAGCCGGGGAAAATTTCCTCGATCAGTTTCTGTCCCTCAGAACTCATGCAATATGGCCGTTTTCCCTACCCCACTTAAGCCAATCTTCAGTCATCTGTCTTAAGCGACCTCTATGCTCAGGTAGCACAGGATCTTTGCCTGTTATAGACCTTAGAGCCCAGAACCAATGATCCGGGGTTTTTTCCATCGCCGCAAAGATTAAGGGAATAGCAATTTGGCCCATTCCAATAATTTGCTGATAGGCAGGATGCATGACTATTTTAGTCATAGATGATAGATAAGCAGTGTTATCTTCCCATTCTCTTTTAAGCGTAAGAAATCTTGTCTCAGGATATGCCAATTGTGTTGAGGCTGGAATAAGATAGTGCCCCACTGAGCGTTCAGCTTCATTGGTGATTATATTGGAGTCATCTCCCACTGCTGATGTATTCACGTAGACAACAATGACTTTTTCACGATTTAAATAATGCAATGCATTTCTTGAATCAGCATATGTCATTTAAAAAGTTCCTTTGCTTTATCAGTCAGGCTATTAAAAAATATCTCATTTTTAAATACATGCAATTTTTCAAAATCGGTCCATATTTCTTCTTTATTATCCACATAAACAGCTTCCATGAATACATCTATATCAAGAATTAAAGGGAGTTTGTTTTTGTCCGTGGCTGGTTCCATTGTCTGAGTAATTACTGCTTTGGCTTGAATTTCTGGATTTGGCAATATAACCTGCATAAAAAAATGATCAATAAATTGTGACAACTTTGGTGCAATCTCAGGATTAGTTAAAATGTACTCTTTAAAGTCCTTTATCGGTAAAGGTACTTCTATTCTATTTATATACCTTAAGGCAATGCGAGTTACTTTTTTTGGAACGAACTGGTCTACATACATATTCCACAATGATTTAGCCTCAGAACGAAAAACTGTCCAGTTCTCATAGGGCCTTAGTTTGTTAAAAGTGAAGCCATCTATTCTTGCTTGAACTATTTTATTCTCGTTAGGTGAACGGAAAAGGAATCCTTGGGGGCCACCAGAGGCAGGAAGCGATTGCGGAGTTCCATCTGGCATTAATTGTACTCCTATCGCAAAGGCACCCCTTGTTTTCTTATCAGGGAATCTATCTTTGACATGCTCATGAAAAGTTTCTATTTTATTAATATCGACATCTTCTGGTAACTCAACACGAATATCTAATAGAGCTTCAGTTATAGGTGCATTTGGGAAGACAGTATATTCGCTCAATCTTTTCCCCTTTATTTTACTTTTTGTTTTGAAACTATTCTATCAAAAAAGAATATATTTTAATAAATTATTTAGAGCCTGTGTATAAACTCTGCTTTTTGTTCGTCATTCCCGAAGTCCTTAATCGGGAATCCATTGCTTTCAATATGTTCTGGATCCCCGGGTCAAGCCCGAGGATGACAAACTTTAATTTATACACAGACACTATTTAGCATTAACTGCGTTAAAGAATATTAAGAAGTTCCAATACCGCCTTCTGGCAATTCTCTGCCGCCAGTTTTATGTCCCATTTGCCCTTATCGCGGTTTTCGACCATATTGCTGACGCCCCTTATCTCGACAAACGGGATTCCATAGAGACAACAGATATGTGCGATTGAGGCCCCTTCCATATTTTCGCAGAGAGGACTGAATTTTCTTTCAAGTTCTCCAGCCCGTTTTTTTGTCCCTGTGCAGGCGGAAACAGTCAAAAAAGTTCCTTTTTTGACTGTTTCCGGTGATGCGTAATGCGTAATGAGTTGAGCAGCCCTGACAGCCTTTCTGATAAGCGGCTTATCAAGAGGAAATTCATTGAAATACTTCTTCCTGCCTTTTTGGAACAAAGGTATGCCGATAAGGTCTATACCATGAAACCCGTCTTTCAACAGTACGCCCTCGTCAGCATAGACCTCTTTTTCGGCAACAGCAATATCACCTACCTTAAGCCCTGAAGAGGGGAAAGTGCCCCCTGTCCCGAAATTGATAATGCACGACGGAGAGAATTTTTCTATGAGTACGGTCACGGTATGCGCAGCATTCACTTTCCCGACACCTGATATTCCCAATATTGCCCGATTACCTGTAACAATGCCGGTATAAAAGGCCGGATAACAGGGAAGCGCTTTCCCTATAGCTTTGAACGTACTTTCGAACATTGTCCCCTCGGAAAAAACCGAGGCTATAAGACCTATGTTTGCTTTTTTCCCTGCTCCCAAAAAACACTTTTCCCTTTTTATTTCAATGTATTATCATAACACAGGCCTTGCAAAAAAAGATTTACTATGTTAATCTTTTCTTCCTGAAAAACTCTTTTCAGGAAGAAATAAATACACACGCCGGCAACAGTTCTGCTGATGGTCCTTTTTAAAAGGGTGGGCGGAACAGGCGGAGGAAAAAACCATAGGAGGAAAATCATGGCAGTAGTCACAATGAAGGAATTGCTTGAGGCCGGAGTACATTTTGGCCATCAGGTAAAGCGCTGGAACCCAAAGATGAAAAAATACGTTTTCGGCGAAAGAAACGGTATTTATATCATCGACCTGCAGAAGACCTTAAAAGGCCTTGAAGAGGCATACAATTATGTCAGGAACCAGGCTGCAACCGGTGCAGGCGCGCTTTTTGTAGGCACAAAAAAACAGGCGCAGGACACGATTATGGAAGAAGCTCAGAGGGCCTCAGCCTTCTACGTCAACCAGAGATGGCTTGGGGGAATGCTGACAAACTTTACTACCGTAAAAAAGAGCCTTGACCGCCTCAAGAAGTTGGATACAATGAAGGAAGACGGCACCCTCGAGCTACTTACAAAGAAAGAGGCTGCCAGACTTGAAAAGGAGAGGGAAAAGCTGGCCAAAAACCTTTCCGGGATAAAAGATATGAAACAACTCCCTGGAATCATATTTGTTATCGATCCAAAAAAAGAAAAGATCGGGGTGGCCGAGGCCAGAAAACTATCGATACCAACCGTGGCTGTTGTAGATACAAACTGTGATCCTGACGAAATCGATCATGTCATTCCAGGCAATGACGATGCAATAAGGGCCATAAAACTCCTTACTTCAAAGATGGCTGACGCCATAATTGAAGGCAGGGCAGCGCTCAACAAGGAAGCGCAGCAGGAAGAGGAAAAAGGGCAGATTCAGGAGAAGATCAGGGCAGAAGAGGCAGCGGAGGTAATACAATGACGGTAATTTCAGCAGGCATAGTAAAAGATCTCAGGGAAAAGACAGGCGCCGGCATGATGGAATGCAAAAAAGCGCTTACGGAAAGCAGCGGAGACTTTGAAAAAGCCATAGATCTCCTCAGACAAAAAGGTCTTGCGACTGCAGCCAAAAAGGCGGGCAGGACAGCTTCCGAAGGGATGATCGGGTCTTATATACATATGGATAAAATCGGCGTAATGCTCGAGGTCAACTGCGAAACAGACTTTGTGGCAAGGACTGATGACTTCAGGGAATTAGTCAAGGATATAGGCATGCATATCACTGCCGCCAATCCGTCTTACCTTTTAAGGGACGATGTGCCTCAGGATATTATAGAGAGGGAAAAAGAGATTTACCGGGCACAGGTTCTAAACAAGCCCCCCCAGATAACAGAAAAGATCATAGAAGGCAAGCTGGATAAATTCTTCTCAGAGACCTGCCTTATGGATCAGATATTCGTCAAAGACCCGGACCAGAAGAAAAAGATAAAGGATCTCATTACTGAAAAGGTCGCAAAGCTCGGGGAAAACATCGTGGTCAAGAGATTCCTCAGATATCAGCTCGGTGAAAACCAGGCTTCTGAACCAAAGAGCTGCTAAGGAGAAAAGTGGCGCGCACGTATAAAAGAGTACTCCTGAAAGTCAGCGGCGAAGCCCTCATGGGCGACAAAGGTTATGGGATAGATGCGCATACCGTTGATTTTATGGCCAGAGAGATAAAGGATGTTTTATCAATGGGCATCCAACTCGCCATTGTTATTGGCGGCGGCAATATATTCAGGGGCGTACAGGCAAGCCTCGAGGGTATGGAAAGGGCGTCTGCTGATTACATGGGCATGGTTGCAACTATAATCAACGCGCTTGCCCTGCAAAACGCCCTTGAAAAACACGGCATCCCGACGAGGGTGCAGTCTGCAATCGAGATGAAAGAACTCGCTGAATCATATATCAGGCGCAAGGCAGTACGGCATCTCGAAAAAGGACGCGTTGTTATTTTTGCTGCAGGAACAGGCAATCCTTACTTTACTACTGACACGGCAGCAGCCTTAAGGGCAATGGAAATCGGCGCTGACATTATCATGAAAGGGACCAAGGTTGACGGTGTATATTCTGCAGACCCGGTGAAAGACCCTCATGCAGTAAAATATAATACACTCACCTATATCGACGTTCTGAAAAAAGGACTCAGGGTTATGGATTCGACAGCCATCTCGCTCTGTATGGACAATAACCTGCCTATTGTGGTATTTAATTTAAAAGGCAAGGGAAATATCAGAAAGGTCATCGAGGGGAAAAAGATAGGCACTCTTGTGAGGGGGAGCAATGATACAGGAGCTAAGAAAAAAAACAGGTGACAGGATGCAGGGAGCTGTAGACGCGCTAAAAAAGGAATTCGCCGGCGTCAGGACCGGCAGGGCCTCTACAGGGCTTCTCGACGGAATTATTGTTGACTATTACGGAACACCTACCCCTGTTCAGCAGCTTGCAAGCCTGAATATACCTGAAAGCAGGCAGATCGCAATCCATCCCTGGGAACAGCGGCTGATACCGGAAATTGAAAAGGCGATTATGAAATCCGATCTGGGACTTACGCCGATGAATGATGGAAAGGTAATCAGAATTAATATCCCCATCCTTACTGAGGAGCGCAGGAAACAGCTGGTAAAGATCGTAAAAAAAAGGGCGGAAGAATCTAAAATTGTTGTACGAAATATCAGAAGAGACAGTAATGAAGGGTTGAAAAAACTTGAAAAAGAAGAGCATATCAGCGAGGATGAGGTGAAAAAAGAGCATGAGGAGATACAAAAAATTACGGATGCCTTCATCAAAAAAATAGATGAGTTGTTGGAACATAAAGAAAAAGAGATAATGGAGGTATGATAATGAACAGCAATTTCATGTTAAAAGTGGAAGATGCAAAGCTCCCTGACGTGCAGAAAGCCCTTCAGCAGGCAGGCATCAAGATAAGAAGCATTATTGAAATATTTAAAGAGGAAGTCGGGAAAGAAGAAGCAGGCTAATGGCTGCAGCTACCCTAAAAAAGACTATAATGAAAAAAGAAAAGCAGCCTGTTGCAAAAAAGAAAACGGTTAAATCTCTTTCTAAAAAAGCGCATGCCAAACCTTCAGGCAAGGCGAAAAAGACCGTCCCAGCCAAAAAACAGGAAAAGAAAATCTCCCCTGCAAAAAAGGCTTTAGCGGAAAAGACTGTTAAAAAGACAGTTGTAAAAAAGATGGGAAAAGAGAAAAAACCTTATGCAAAGACAGTCGCCTCAAAAGACAGATTGCTTGATCTCAAAAAATCCCTGCTCAGGAAAAAGGAAGCTATTCTCAAAGAAGTGAAAGAAGAGATAGCAAGACATATCAGTGGAGAGAATAAACAACTTGTTGACACTGCTAATGACGATGGGGACTGGGCCCAGATAGATATCTCGGAAGACCTCAGCCTGCAGAGGCTCTCGGCCCAAAGGAAATTGATGCATAATATTGACGAGGCTCTCAGAAAAATAGCTGACGGGACCTATGGCGTCTGTGAAGAGTGCGGTGAGGAGATCAGCGCAAAAAGATTGATGGTGCTTCCTGCCGCAACTCTCTGCGTGGATTGTCAGGAAAACAGGGAACAACTCGAGGCGCTCGAAGGCGAAGAATAATGTACGGGACCGCTGTTAGACTAATGCTGTCCATAAAGCTCGGCAAGTATTTTGTCCGCACCCTTTAAAAGCAAAGACTCGGCCAACATCGTCCCGATTACCTCAGCATCTTCAGGACGTCCCTCTGCATGGTCCCTGATGATCCTGTCACCTGAAATGCTTCCCACCAGGCTGTCCATGAATAGTGAATAGTAAACAGTGAATAGTGAACAGTCTTTATCTGTAGTTAATCTCTGTTTCTTATCTTCTAACCCCTGACCCCTGACTCCTGACTCCTGACTAATCAGTCTGGCATAGGCGGCAATCGGCACCTGGCAGCCGCCCTGCAGCCTTTTTAGCAGCGCACGCTCAGCCCTGACGCAGGTTGCGCTTTCCTTATGATTCAGCGGCGCAATGAGTTTATGAATAAAATCATCGTTCATTCTGCATTCTATCCCTATCGCGCCCTGACCTATTGCCGGCAGAGAGAGATCAGCAGGCAGAATTTCGGTTATCCTGTCAGACCATCCAAGTCTTCTAACGCCGGCAACAGCCAGAATGATGGCGTCAAATTGTCCTTCATCGAGCTTTCTAAGTCTGGTTTCGAGGTTTCCCCTCAACTGCATAATCCGGATATCAGGCCGCAGGCTCAGCAACTGGCAGGCTCTCCTGAGACTGCTCGTACCGACAGAGGCGCCCTGCGGAAGATCTTTAAAGCCCCGGAGCGTCGATTTTGCAGCTGTGATAAAAGCGTCTCTGGGGTCTTCTCTTTTGCAGATCGCTGCAAGCTCAAGCCCTTCGGGAAACTCTGTTGGCACGTCTTTCATGCTGTGCACCGCAAGATCGGCCTCTCCCCTGAGCATCGCCTCCTCTATCTCTTTGACAAAAAGTCCCTTGCCGCCAACCATCGCAAGAGGCACATCCAGTATCTTGTCTCCGGTTGTCTTTATCTTGTTCAATTCTACCTGAAGGCCGGGGTTCATACGCTCCAGTTCTGACTTTACCCATTCAGCCTGCCAGAGAGCAAGTTTGCTGGCTCTTGTGCCTATGACAACTTTATTTTTCGTCATCATCTTCTCCATTTAATCCGTAGAGTCTTTTTATGACAGCTATCATAATATCCCTGTCTTCAGAGTCTTCTCTTAGCGCAACGGTTGGAGCGTGGATAAGTTTGTTGATGATCGAGCCGGCCATGCCTTCTATTGCCTTTTTCTCCTTTTCTCCGATTTCAGGAAGGCGGTTCAGCAGTTTTTCCAATTCTTCTTTTTTGATCGCCTCGGCCTTTTCTCTCAGGGCTACCACTGTCGGGACAGTATCCAGAGAAGACAACCATTTTTTGAACGTCTCGACCTCCTTTTCAATGATGTCGTCGGCCTTCCTCGCCTCTTTCTGCCTTTCAAGGATATTCGTATCCACAGTCCCCTGAAGGTCATCAATATCGTACAGATAAACATTATCAAGGTCATTTATCCCCGGGTCAATATTCCTGGGCACGGAAATATCAATAAGAAACACCGGCCTGTTCTTCCGCTCTTTCATCACCTTCTGCATCTGCCCTTTCATCAAAACATAGTTCTGTGCACCGGTAGAGCATATAAGGATGTCCGCATGCGCTAATTCATCTATGTAATCATCAAAGCGTATTGCCCGCCCTTTGAATTCTTTCGCAAGATTACAGCCGGTCTCATAGGTCCTGTTTGCAATAATAATATCTTTCACCCCATTGTTTATCATGTGTTTGGCAGCAAGCTCCGCCATCTCACCGGCCCCCAGGAGCATGAACGTTTTTTCCGAAAGATCGGCAAATATCTTCTTCGCAAGCTCGACAGCCGCAAAGCTTATGGACACAGCGTTTTCCGCTATTTTTGTCTCGGTCCTTACCCTCTTGGCGACTGAAATGGATTTTTTCAGCAGCCTGTTCAGGAGTACCCCTGTTGTTTTCCTTTCGAGCGCAAATTCAAAGGCGTCCTTTAACTGACCGAGTATCTGCGGTTCCCCCACCACCATCGAATCAAGACTCGAAGAAACCCTGAAAATATGCCTCACGGCCTCCATATCATGATAAAGATACAAGGCATTATCAAGAGCCTCTCTCTTTATCTCAAAAAATCGGACAAAAAAATCCTTGACTGCCTCAAATGCTTTTTTAACATCTTTTACCCTAAGATAAATCTCGACCCTGTTGCAGGTAGAGACAATGACGGTTTCCCTGATCTCAGGAAGTTCTCTTATCTGACGGATGCCGTCTTCAAGCTTCTGGCCGTTGAAAGCCAGTTTCTCCCTTAGCTCAACATCCGCTGTTTTATGATTCAAGCCAATCACTACTGTTTTCATTAAAATAAATGCAATCCTTTGCCAAGCAGATTAACGCCGAAGAACGTAAAGAGGACAGCACAGAACCCTATGACAGAAAGTATCGCAGCCCGCTTCCCTCTCCATCCGGCTGTAAGCCGCACATGCAGCACCGATGCATAGATAAACCAGGTGATTAGAGACCAGACTTCCTTGGGGTCCCATCTCCAGTAACTCCCCCATGCGCTTTCGGCCCATAAGGCGCCGGTGATAATGGCAAGGGTGAGGAACGGAAACCCTATTGTGATCAGCCGGTAATTTATATCATCGAGCATCTGCAGGCTCGGCAGCTTCCTGAAAAGCCCGCGGATATGCTTTGACTTAACATAGTGTTCCTGAATCAGATACATAATACCTATGCCGAAGGCCATGGCAAAGGCAGCATCACCGATAAAGGCAAGCACGGTATGTATCCCAAGCCAGCAGCTTTGCAGTACCGGACTGAGCGGTTCGATCTTCCGCGGCAGCATCGACGAAGAAAGCATAAGGACAAAAACCACAGGCATAATAAAGGAGCCGAGGAGCCCAGGCTTATACCGGTATTCAAGGTAGAAGAAAAGCAGGACAATGCACCAGGCAAAAAAGGAAGAAGCCTCATGCAGGTTCGCTATAGGGATATGCCCTGAAAGAACATATCTCGCAATGATATTGGCTGTATGTAAGGCAAATCCGATCACCACAAGGCTGAACATTATCCTGGATGTGGTGCTGGTGCCCTTGAAAAGCTCCAGGACACATACGATCGTGGCAGCAAAATAGAAGGTCAGCGCCAGTTCAAAAAGGATTACTTCCATCAGAAACAACCGAGCTGACAGTTTTTGATCTGAATGCCGAGTTCATCTGCTGCAGCGCCTACATCAGAGTAGGGGATGCCGAGGCCCTCAGCGATCTTCCTTGCAGCAGCGCAGGGGAGTTTCCTGTCAACAGTCTTTTTCAAAATTTCCTCCTTCAGTTTTTCTTTCATGTATCAGTTCGGAAATGAATGCTGGAAACCTCTTATGAAGCAGCTTCTTCTCTTTTTAGTTCTTCCTTATGATTACACTCTTTGTTCAAACAGGAGAGTGAAACATTGCCTGCCTTGTCCCATTTTTCAACCATAAACAGAGCGCTGCATTTCGGACATTTTTTAGGTACCGGCTTATGCCAGGTTGCAAATTTGCATTTCGGGTAATTACTGCAACTCCAAAAGGACTTGCCTCTTTTTGACCTTCTCTCCACAATATCTCCGCCATCTTCAGGACATTTGACCCCTGTAGCCAGAGGCTTGGTTGTCTTGCATTCAGGATATTTTGAACAGGCAAGGAATTTCCCGAACCTGCCTGACTTAAGTACCATGGGAGATTCACACTTGGGACATTTCTCATCTGTCTCTACAGCCGCTGCAGGCGGCGTTTCACCTTCAAGAGGCTTGGCATTTTTGCATTCCGCAGTTTCTCATGAAAAGGCCCGTAAAAGTCCCTGACCACCTTCACCCACTTCTTTTTGCCGTCTTCTATATGATCAAGGTTCTCTTCCATGCCGGCTGTAAAGCCGATATCCATGAGTTCCGCGAACCTTTCCACAAGCATATCATTCACCACAATGCCGAGTTCTGTGGGAGCAAATTTCCCGTCAGTCTTATGGACATATTTTCTGTCCTGTATGGTCGAAAGGATAGCAGCATAAGTGCTCGGCCTTCCAATGCCTTTTTCCTCCAGCGTCTTTACCAGCGTAGCTTCCGTATAACGAGGCGGCGGCTGGGTAAAATGCTGCTTTGGTTCAAGATGTAAAAGGCGGAGGGTCTCACCTTCTTTTAATGCAGGGAGGAGGGCTTCGTTTTCATCCAGAATTTCATCCGTCCCTTCTGTATAAAGGACCATAAAACCCTGAAACTTCACAACGCTTCCCGACGCTCTAAATTCATATTGGGATTGGGGATTGGAGATTGGGGATTGAGCGCTAACCCCTAACCCCTGACCCCTATCCTCTATAATGAAGGTGGTCTGCTCAATCTCGGCAGGCG
This sequence comes from Nitrospira bacterium HGW-Nitrospira-1, assembly GCA_002839535.1. GTDB lineage: Bacteria > Nitrospirota > Thermodesulfovibrionia > Thermodesulfovibrionales > UBA6898 > JAOUFP01. Next base: position 9,184 of record PGYF01000013.1, on the reverse strand, counting down.
ACATCTGACTTGCGATGAAACGGTTCCATATGAGTTTATACAGGGAGCTCTGGTCCTTGCTCAGGTAGTGTTTTATTGCCTCATGGCTGTAGTTTAAATAGGTGGGCCTTATCGCCTCATGGGCCTCCTGCGCCGAAGCCTTGCTCTTATAGAAAGGCGGTTTTTCCGGGATGTAAGCCTTTCCGTATGCCTTCTCAATAAACTCTCTTGCAGCCTGCTGGGCCTCTGCCGCAATTCTGTTGGAATCAGTTCTCATATAGGTAATCAGGCCGACCGAACCTTCTTCCCCGAGTTCAATGCCTTCATAGAGCTGCTGAGCCATCATCATTGTTTTTTTAGCGGTAAAGCGTAATTTCCGGGAGGCCTCCTGCTGAAGGGTGCTCGTAATAAACGGAGGTGAAGGCATCCGTCTTCTCTTCTTGCGTTCGATCTTTGTCAGCAGATACCTGCTGTTTTTTAAATTCTCGACAACAGAGTTTGCCCCGTCAGCGTTCTTTATGTCGACCTTCTGTTCATTGAACTTGAACAGCTTTGCCCAAAACTGCGGCTTCCTTGATCCTTCAAATTCAGCGTTGATAGACCAGTACTCCTCCTGTTTGAACGCCTCAACCTCGCGTTCCCTCTCCACAACCAGCCTTACAGCAACTGACTGCACCCTTCCCGCACTCAGTCCCCTCCTGACTTTCCTCCATAAAAGCGGGCTTAATTCATATCCGACAAGCCTGTCTAATATCCTTCTGGCCTGCTGGGCATCGACCTTTTGCATATCTATCTCGCCGGGATTTTGCATAGACTCAAGGACAGCGGACCTTGTTATCTCATTGAATTTTATCCTGTAGATCTTCTTTGTCTTGCCTTTGACCTCATCCGCAATATGCCAGGCAATGGCCTCGCCTTCCCTGTCAGGGTCAGGGGCTATGTAAATCTCCTCAGCATCATTTGAAGCCTTTTTCAGTTCCTTGATGACCTTCTCTTTCCCCGGGATAACAATATAATTCGGGGTGAAGTTATTCTCTATATCAATGCCCATCTCCTTTGCAGGCAGGTCCTTTATATGGCCGACCGAGGCCTTGACAGTAAAATCCTTCCCGAGGATTTTACTGATTGTCCTGGCCTTGGCAGGGGACTCGACAATTACCAATGATTTCATTTTATGCCGCCTTCACGCAGTTTCCATGATTTTCCTAATTCCATACGATCCTTCTTCCTCCGGCAAAGATTAAAGAAAATATATCTTCTTTCTCATACGAACTTTCTTTTATTAATATATAAGCAATAAGTCCCTTCAAAATGTCAAGTTCATCATCTTCGAGGTAATTGTAAAATTCCAGGTTTTCGAGTTCTTCGCTGATATCCATAATATCCGTTTCATCATAACCCGGCGCTTCGAGCGCCTCATCTGAGACGAATTCCCTGTCTTCCATATCCCTGGAGATCATCTTCAAAATCTTTAACAGTTTTTTTGACAAAAGTCCCACCTCATGCAATATAAAATCTCTTTCCGCCGGCCTGTTTTACAATCCCTTTGAGCTCCAGGGAAAGGAGCAGATTGAGCAACTGGTTTACGGCCAGCCCGCTCTCTCTCAATATCAGGTCTATGTGTTTCGGCTCCATGGAAAGCATAGAGCACAGCCTGTTTTCTTCTCCCTCAAGCTTAACACGCTCTTTCAGCTCTGTCCTGATATATCCCTTCAGCACAGGGGCAAGCTCCTCAATAATATCGTTGGTCTTCAGGACAATTTTAGCGCCCTGTTTTATCAATTTGTTTGTGCCCTCTGAATTCTGGGAAGTGATATTGCCCGGAACAGAAAACACCTCTTTATTTTGCTCAAGGGCATATCCTGCCGTAATAAGTGAACCGCTTTTGTCCGTTGCCTCGACAACAAGGACGCCCAGCGAAAGTCCGCTTATCAACCTGTTTCTTCTGGGAAAGTTTTCCTTGTTCGGCATAGTCCCGGGAACAAACTCGCTTATCACACAACCGGAAGCTGCGATTCGCTCAGTCAAGCCCCTGTTCTCAGGAGGATAACAGACGTCAGGGCCTGAGCCCAGCACTGCTATAGTCCTTCCTCCGGCTGCAAGTGCGCTTTCATGAGACAACGTATCTATGCCTCGTGCCAGCCCGCTGATGATTGTAAAGCCTGCGGCAGAGAGTTCTCCTGCAATCCTCTGCGTAACGGATTCGCCATAAGGGGTATGTTTCCGCGAACCGACAATCCCGATCGCAAACCTGTCATCAGGATGATACTCTCCTTTCATATATAGAACCAGCGGCGCATCGTCTATATTTTTGAGCGCTTCGGGATAACGGTCATCCTGATAAGGAACAGCCGATATACCCTTTTTCTCCATTGTTCGGACGTATTTTTCCACCTCATCCCACTGGCAGAATTTCCTGATATGCCCGGCGCGTTCCCTGCTTATCCCGTTTACAGAAAGCAGGTCAGAAGCGTTTGCCTTAAAAACGTTTTCAGGGCATCCGAATGCGGCAAGCAGTTTTCTGCCTGTAACCGGCCCTATATCATGCACCATGCAAAGGCCGATCCAGCGCCTGATATCAGACATTCCTTCCTCTGAGGGACTTGTTCGCTTTTAATCTCAGGGCATTGAGCTTGATAAATCCTTCAGCATCTTTCTGGTTATACACGCTCTCGGCCTCAAAGGTTGCAAGCTTTGGATTATATAAGGACCTGGGAGATTTTCTTCCAACAGTCAGGCAGTTTCCCTTATAGAGTTTCATTCGCGCAGTCCCTGTAACGTCCTTCTGGATATCATCAATCATCTTCTGAAGGACAATGCGTTCAGGCGCAAACCAGTAGCCATAATATACCAGTTCAGCGTATTTTGGCATGAGGGAATCCTGAAGGTGTGTCACTTCCCTGTCAAGGGTTATAGACTGGACAGCCCTCCTGGCGATATGCAGTATTGTTCCGCCCGGGGTCTCATATACCCCCCTTGACTTTATTCCCACATATCTGTTCTCGACAATATCCACCCTTCCTATGCCATGCCTGCCGCCTGTCACGTTGAGTTTTTGAAGTAGTTTCGCAGGCGTCATCTTTTTGCCGTTGATGCTTACAGGGTCGCCTCCTTCAAAGGCGATTTCAATATATTCGGCCTTATCAGGGGTCTGTTCCAAGGGCGATATCATGGTATACATATCTGATGGCGGCTCAGCCCACGGGTCTTCAAGGATTCCTCCTTCATAGCTGATATGGAGAAGATTCCTGTCTGTGCTGAACGGCTTTGCCCTGGTTGCTGCTACCGGTATGCCGTGTTTTTCGGAATAGTCAATTAAAGACTCCCGTGAGTCAAATGACCACTCCCTCCAGGGAGCTATTACCTTTATGTCCGGCTTAAGGGCATAATAGGTCAGCTCGAACCGTATCTGGTCATTCCCCTTCCCTGTTGAACCGTGCGCCACAGCATCCGCCTTTTCCTTCAGCGCAATCTCTATCTGTTTTTTTGCAATCAGCGGCCTTGCTATTGACGTGCCGAGAAGGTAGAAACTTTCATACACGGCATTCCCGCGCAACATAGGGAAAATATAGTGTTTGACGAATTCTTCCCTCAGGTCTTCAACATACACCCTGGAGGCCCCGGTCTTAAGGGCCTTCTGCCGTACTTTTTTCAGGTCTTCCCCCTGCCCAAGGTCAGCGCAGAAGGCTATGACCTCGGCATGGTATGTCTCCTTCAGCCATTCAATGGCCACGGAGGTGTCAAGTCCTCCTGAATATGCAAGGACTATTTTTTTCACCATTTTTGCCTCCCTAAAGATTTCGGAAAGATTAATGAATAAGCAATTCATCCCTGTGCTCTTGGCACAGGGATGAATTGCTTCCTAATTTGTGTCATTGCCCGACCACCATCCGTCATTGCCCGACCCCCATCCGTCATTCTCCGGCTTGACCGGGGAATCCATACCCTATCCTGGATTGGGAGCCTGCCCCGCACCCCCTGATCAAGTCAGAGGGCATGCTTGATGCGGGGGTCAAGCCGGACAATGACA
>PGYF01000013.1:0-5098 GCA_002839535.1 Nitrospira bacterium HGW-Nitrospira-1 | reverse complement strand
CCCCTCCGTCATTCTCCGGCTTGACCGGAGAATCCAGATATTAAATCTTCATACAAATCCTTCCACTCAGGATTCGTTTTTTCAATGAGATCCATTTTCTATTTGCGATTGTATTTTTTCAACCTTTTCTCTCTTCTGATTAAGAATAGCCTTTTTCTAATATTTTTACCCACTCACATCCACGAAGACCCACAATTCAATTGATATTTAATCTCAATTTCAATTAGAATACTCCCATGGAAAACAAAATATTCCAAAACTTTCTTGAAAAGAAAGGGCTGAAACTCACAAAAGAGCGTATCGCTGTGCTCAAGGAAGTTTTTTCGTTTCATGACCATTTCGAGCCTGAGCGCCTGTATCTGAGAATAAAAAATTCGGACTCAAAGGCGTCGCGTGCATCTGTTTACAGAACACTGAATCTCCTTGTTGAGAGCGGCCTGGTAGAAAAGGTCACACGGACGGAAAAGAGTAATGTATATGAGCATACCTTTGGACATAGCCATCACGATCATATGATATGCGATAGATGCGGCAGCATTACTGAATTTTATTCGGAAAAACTCGAAAATCTCCAGAAAGAGATATGCCGCAGCAATGGGTTTGACGGAAAGAGTCATACCCTGGAAATACGGGGATATTGTAACAAATGCAAAAAAATAAAATAGCAGCTGAAAGCAAAAAAAAGTACGGCAGGATTGTCCTTGTGGGCAATCCCAATGTAGGAAAGAGTGTTATATTCGGACTCCTGACCGGCCAGTACGCAACTGTTTCAAACTACCCCGGCACAACCGTAGAAGTATCTTCCGGCAACATCGAACTGGGCGGCAGGAAATTCCTGCTCATCGACTCGCCTGGGGTGAACAGCTTTATCCCCATGAGTGAGGATGAACAGGTAACAAGAGACATTCTGTTAGTAGAAAAGAACGAAAATGTTGTGCTCGTTGCTGATTCAAAGAACCTCAAAAGGGCCTTGATGCTCCTCATACAACTTGCCGAGATGGACCTCCCCTGCATACTTGTTTTAAATATGGAGGACGAGGCAAAGGCCAGAGGGATTGAGACAGATTGCAGGAAATTAGAAAAGATGCTCGGCATTCGCGTCATCGAAACAGTGGCCCCTGAGAGAAAGGGCATAGCGAAACTCAGGGATTCACTGCCCCTGATGAAAAAACCTGAAATCTCATTGGATTACGGAAAGCACATTGAACATTTTATTGATAAAATCTCGTCTCTTCTACCCCGGGCTAATATCGCCGGACGATCGCTTGCACTGATGCTGCTTTCTGGAGACACAAGTCTGAAGGGCTGGTGCGCCGCACATCTCGACACGGAAACAATAGACAAGATCGAGGACATCATTGATGAAGCCCAGACCGTACTGAAGGAGCCCCCGGCAACTCTTTTATCGCAAAAAAGGATCATCTTCGCGGAAGATATAGTTCAGGCCGTAGTAAAAAAAACCGGACAGGAGGCAGGGCACATATTACAATGGATCGGCAAATGGACCATGCACCCTTTCTGGGGTATTTTCTCGCTGCTTTTTGTTCTCTTTTGCTTCTATGAATTCGTCGGCAGATTCGGCGCAGGCACATTAGTCAATTTTTTTGAAAATGTAATCTTCGGGCAATATCTCAGTCCGGGAATCGTAAAAGCAGTAAAGGCCCTCATCCCCTTTGTCTTTATACAGGATTTTCTGGTCGGGCAATACGGTCTCTTTACCATGGCCTTGACCTATGCGGTAGCTATCATCATGCCTATAACCGCCACGTTTTTTATCGCCTTTGGGTTTCTCGAAGACAGCGGGTATCTGCCCAGGATCGCTGTTTTAAGCAATAGTCTGTTTTCAAAAATAGGCCTCAACGGCAAGGCTGTCCTGCCGATGGTGCTGGGATTGGGCTGTGGAACAATGGCTGCCATGACAACCAGGATTCTTGAGACAAAAAGAGAACGCATTATCGCAACCTTCCTGATAGCGCTGGCCATCCCCTGCTCTGCTCAGCTTGGCGTTATCATGGGCATGCTCGGATCATATCCACCAAGAATTGCGATCTGGTGGTTTTGTACTGTTGTGTTTGTCCTGCTCATGGCAGGCACACTCGCAGCCAGGATAGTCCCCGGAGAAAAAGCTGATTTTTTTCTTGAACTCCCTCCGATCAGGGCGCCGCGTATGGGGAACATACTCATGAAAACAGCGAGTCGGATCCAGTGGTATCTCAAAGAGGCTGTTCCGCTGTTTCTTCTGGGGACTTCGATATTATTTCTCCTGGACAAAACACATTCTCTGGAATGGCTCGAAAAAATCGCATCCCCTGTCATTGTTACCCTTCTGGGGCTGCCTGAGAAGGCAACCGGGATTTTTTTGATGGGATTTTTGCGGAGAGATTACGGCGCAGCAGGCATCTTTGACCTTGCAAAGCAGGGACTTTTGAATGAAAACCAGATAACTGTCAGCATCATAACACTTACCCTGTTTGTACCCTGTCTTGCGAGTTTTTTCATGATTATAAAAGAACGGGGGTTAAAAACATCATTATTGATGTTTTCCATTATCACAATTTTTGCCCTGCTTGTGGGCGGGGCCGTAAATCTTATCCTGGGTCTCCTTTACTGATATTTAAAAACAAGGTTATAATTTTATTACATGAAACTAAAGCTTATCATTATCCTTATTCTCCTGTCTTTAATCCTTGGCGGTATTGCCGGCGGATATATTGCGGTCTCCCGCGGCGTCCCATCCATAGAGGAACTGAAGAAATATAGCCCTGCTGGCGGCACAAAAATTTATGCCGACGACGACGCCCTTATTGGCGAGTTGAAAATCGAAAAAGGCATATTCGTCCCGATCGACACTATCCCAAAGAATATGATCAATGCGCTTGTAGCTGTTGAGGATTCCCGATTCTGGAAGCATAAGGGCATAGATTACATCGGCATTGCAAGGGCCCTTGCCACAGACATCATCCACGCAAGCCTCAGGGAGGGCGGCAGCACTATAACCCAGCAGCTCGCAAAGGTGGTATTTTTGTCCCCTGAAAAAACCATCAAAAGAAAATTAATGGAAGTCACCCTTGCGTTTAAGATCGAAAAAAACCTTACGAAAAAAGAGATCCTCGAGCTGTACATGAATAAGGTTTATTTCGGTCATGGGGCATACGGCGTTGAAATGGCGGCAAGGAAGTATTTCAACAAGTCCGCAAAACAGCTCAATCTGGCCGAGGCGTCCATGATTGCAGGACTGGCAAAGGCCCCTTCTTCCTATTCACCTTTTAATAATCTGACAAAGGCCAAACAGAGACAGTTCACTGTCCTTACCCGCATGGAAGATGAAGGGTATATCAGCAAAGCCGAAAAGGAGAACACCTACAAGCAGCCTCTGTATTTATCAAGCCTTAAAAAAGGCTCCTCTGAGGTCAACGGCTACTTTACTGAATATATCAGAAAATACCTTGAAGACAAATATGGGGCAGATACTGTTTATAAAAGCAGCCTGAAGGTATATACCACTCTAAACAGGGGCATGCAGGAGGCTGCTGTAAACGCCGTGCAATCAGGTCTCAGGGACGTTGATAAAAGAAGGGGATGGCGGGGACCAATTGAACACAGGCGCGATATTGACATTGACAAGGAACTGAAGAGCAAAGAACTCTCAACAACTGTCGCAATATCTCCAGGGGACATTTATTCAGGACTTGTTCTGAAGGTCAACGCCAAAGAGGCCCTGATAAAGACAAGGGGCGTCATTGGAAGGCTTTCGCTCAATGATGCGCAGTGGGCGTCAAAGGCGCTGGATCCAAAACAAGGCACGGCAAAGATGATTAAAAATTTTGATCTGACCAGGATATTGAAGCCAGGGGACATGATAAAAGTAAGCATAAAAAGTATTCAGAAGCAGACCTTACAGCTTTCCCTTGAGCAGGAACCTGAAGTAGAGGGGGCGCTCGTTGCCATCGAGCCCTATACAGGATTCATCAGGGCCATGGTGGGCGGCTACGACTTTACGAAAAGCGACTTCAACAGAGTCCTGTTCGCAAAACGCCAGCCGGGGTCGTCATTCAAACCGATCATATACGCTGCTGCCATAGACCACGGGTTCACGCCTGCAAGCATTATCTTTGATGAGCCCATAACCTATACCGGGGGTGCGGAAAAAGAATGGAGTCCTGAGAATGCCGATCATAAATTTTACGGCCCTACGCGGCTGAGGGAAGCGCTTGCGTTTTCAAGAAACGTTGTAACCGTCAAGCTTGCGGAAGCAATAGGGATCGACGCCCTGATAAACTTTTCCCACACTGTTGGATTTTATGGCGATATGCCGAGGAATCTCAGCGTGGCGCTCGGGTCATTCAGCATTACGCCTCTTGAATTGGCGATGGTATATAATGTATTTGCAAGCAATGGGATGAAGACTAATCCCATATATATAAAGTATGTATCTGATCGTCAGGGCAGGATCGTGGAAAGCAGTGAACCGAACTCTGAACAGGCCATAAGTCCTCAGACCGCGTTTCTCATAACCTCAATGATGGAGGATGTTGTCAGATACGGCACCGGATGGCGGGCCAGGGCTTTAGGCAGACCGGTTGCGGGAAAAACCGGCACTACCAATGATTATAAGGACGCATGGTTTGCAGGTTATACCCCTAATCTTGCGGCCTCTGTATGGGTAGGTTTTGATAATTTAAAATCACTGGGCGCCCAGGAAACAGGGGCCAGGGCCGCAGCCCCGATATGGGTCTCTTTCATGAACAACGCCCTGAAAGGAGAACCGGAGAATTTTTCCATCCCCGAAGGCATAGTCAGCTATTCTATTGACCCTGAAACAGGTCTGCTTTCCCGTGATGGATCGGGCATAAAGGAATATTTCAAGGAAGGGACGCAGCCCAGACAAATCGCCCCTTCCGAGACAAAAGGGAAGATATGGGAGATAAAGGACCCGACGCAGCTTAACTTCGATTAACGCCTGATACAGGCAGAGGAGGTCACAATGAAAAAGTCATTCATGTTTATCGTCTTATCGGTATTTTTATTTTCTATTGTTACGGCGGTCTTTGCGCAACAGGATGATTATCAGAAGGGTCTGAAGTATTACCAGAAACAC
>PGYF01000012.1:30766-32584 GCA_002839535.1 Nitrospira bacterium HGW-Nitrospira-1 | reverse complement strand
GACTTTAAAAGAGGTAAAAAAGTAGAATTGGTTGGAGTAGATTTTACATGAGGCAACGAATATTCATTTCGTATAGTTTTTTAAATGAGGCAACAGGGGATAATAGAGTAATGCAAAACTATTACCAGTTTATCATTCCCCGTCTGAACGGCAGCGAGATCAGGAAAAAGTTCGGCTGCTATCGTGCGCTGGTGAGAAAAGGTATCGCCGGCTTTATAGTCTTTGGAGGTGAACTGAAAACTCTCAGAAAATATCTGACTGACCTTCAGAGAGAGTCTGAACTGCCGCTGATAATCGCCTCTGACCTTGAACAGGGACTGGGGCAGCAGGTCAAAGGAGGAACACTTTTTCCTCCTGCAATGGCTTTAGCATCTGCGGTAAAGGGAATTCAAAATTCAAAATTCAAAATTCAAAATTTGAGACTCCTTAGAGCTTCGTTTAAGGCGATTGCAGCCGAGGCAAAATATACAGGCATAAACACGATATTTGCGCCGGTGCTTGACGTCAATACGAATCCGAGGAACCCGATAATATCGGTAAGGGCGTTTGGAGAGGACCCTGAAACAGTATCCTTTTTCGGCTGCGAGATGATCAGGGAGTTTCAAGCCTGCGGCGTCGCAGCATGCGGGAAACACTTTCCTGGTCACGGAGATACTGAAGTGGACTCTCATATCAGACTCCCTGTTGTTGACAAGGGCCTGAGGAGCTTGAAAAAGTCTGAATTGCGGCCTTTTCAAAGGGCGATAGAAGCAGAGGTGAAAATGATCATGCTCGGACACCTTAGTGTCCCTGCACTGGACAGTACGGGTATTCCGGTCTCATTTTCAAAAAAGGCGGTGAGGTTTTTGAGGGAGAAGATGAAATACAACGGCCTATTGATAACTGACGCCATGAACATGGGGGGTATTGGCGTATTTTCAGAGGAACAGGCTGCGTTCATGTCTCTTGATGCCGGAGTTGATATTGTGCTCCATCCAACAGACCCTGAAAAAGTCGTATCTTATCTTGAAGCAAAAAACATTGCATTTGATGCAGAACGCCTGAAGCAGTTTCGGACAGAGCTTGGCAGTGGGCGGGCAGGCACAACACCCAGGTTTGAACTTCACAGAAAACTTTCCGATCTCCTGACAGAAAAGGCGGTCAGACTGACAACTGATTTTCGGATAACAGGCGATCTTTTTCTGCTCATCCTCAACGATGATGAGCAAAGGAAGGGGCTTGCCCTTGTCAGGGCGCTTAAGGAAAAAATTCCTTCCCTGAAGGCGCGGATACTCAGACAAGGCGCGGATATCCGGAAGGTAAAAATCCCTGACGCATCTTTTGTTATCGCAGCGGTATTCTCTGAGACAAGGGCCTGGAAGGGCGGCGCGGGCAGCCGGCTCCATAAACAAATAGCAAATGTACAGGACAGGGCTGACCTCTTTGTGTCTTTCGGCAGCCCCTATATTTTCCGTAATGATAAAAAAAGATTAAAAACTGCGAAAATATTTGCATACTGGGATTCTGAATCAGCGCAGAGGGCAGCGGCAAAGATAATAGGAGAAAAATCGGGTTAACCCGAAAAATGCATTTAGCAGGGACATGGATGATGACCCTTCGACAGGCTCAGGGTGACAGAGTGATTGTCATGGTGAGCTTGTCGAACCATGGATGACTGAAAAGTATTTTGCCCGCCACCTTTTACATGCCGGAATACAATTCTTGACCTGCATATAATTTTGGGTCTTCGCGTAATCGTATGGGTCATTCTTGTCACAAATCATGTCATTCCACGACCCCCCTCCGTCATTCTCCGGCTTGACCGGGGAATCCATACCC
>PGYF01000012.1:14681-30752 GCA_002839535.1 Nitrospira bacterium HGW-Nitrospira-1 | reverse complement strand
AAGCCGGACAATGACAACAATATATAAATCTGGATTCGGAGCCTGCCACGACCCCCTGATCAAGTCAGAGGGCATGCTTGATGCGGGGGTCAAGCCGGAGAATGACAGAAGAAATTTGTTTTGACCTTTACGCCCTGCGCTCTTGGCGCAGGGTTCTTAACAATCTCCCCTATCCCCTCTTTGCCAAAGAGGGGAAAACAACCCCCCTTATTCCCCCTTTTTTAAGGGGGAATCCCTCCCTTTGGAAAAGGGAGGTTTAGGAGGGATTTTATAATTATTCTTTCAGCGATTGTAAATTGTATTGTGGCATCCTATAAAATCCTGTTGAAATTTCCAGACTTTGAAGGCATTCGTGTCCATGCTAATATAATTCAAATGCATTTTTTGGGTTAACCCTTTTTCTGATTTGTGTTATAGTGTATAACTGACTGAATATAGAGCCTTTTATGTCCAATTTACTTCCGGGAGGATTACAGATGAGACGGACTTTTTTGATTATTATCTGTTTTTTGATCATGGCTTCTTTTGCCTTTGCAAAAGAAGATCCGATAACCGTACTTAAGGATAGCACTCTCAAATTTTTTCATCCGGTTACCGGAAAGATAACAGGCGTGGAAGGCAATAAGGTTGTGATGGATATTGGCCTGAAAAACGAAATAATGTCTGGTATGAGGTTGAATATTCTGAGTGAAGGAGGGCCTTTTATACATCCTGTTACCAAAAGGTGAAGATGATGTTTTGCCAGGACAAGAAGATAGACTGGTATCTTGCGGATGAATATTACCGGAAGCTGAAGGAAACCGGCAGGATAGAGATGATAGACACATCCCTTGAAACCGAGGATGAGAACCTGGCGCTCAATGAGGCCAAAAGGCTCGGGGCCGATGTCGCCCTTATGCTGACGTCAAAGGAGGCCGACAAAGGGACACTGGTCATGCAGAAACTCTTATGGGTTTCTGACGGCTCAAAATTTTTTGAAACACAGGCTAAAGTTGATACGGCCTACGCCAAGGAACTTAAATTCGGTGAAGAGTACTTCAGACCCAATGCAGGGGAAGCGGCGCTTGTGTATCATCTCCCTTACAGGGCGCAGCTTGTAACAACAGGAGATTTTGACGGAGACGGCAAACAGGAGATCATGCTAAGCGCCGGCAAGGATGTGCGGGCCTATCTGCCTGCTGTAGACCTGCAGTTCCTATGGGAGATTAAGGGGAAAGTATCCGATGATTATATCCGGATTGATGCAATTGATCTGAACAAGAACGGCAGGGACGAGATTGTCATAACCTCTATGAGGAATGAAGAAGTCTTTTCCGCCATATATGAGTTGGAAGGCCCTGAATTCAAAAAACTCTGGGAGGGAAAATATTTTCTCCGGAAAATCGGAGCGGGTCTTATCGCGCAGGCATATTCCCGGTCTGCCGGCTTTGACGGCGACGTAGTTTCCCTTATATGGGAGGGAGATTACAAGACCGGTGAAAAGCTCAGGCTTCCCAAAGAAGTGAATATATATGATTTTGCCTTTATCGAAGGTGCGGATAAGGAGAAGCTGGTTTTTGCCTATGACGAAGCCGGGTTCCTGAATCTCTATGATGCAAAAGGGGTCAGGGTATGGAGGAGCAAGGCAAATACCGGCGGTTTTTTAACCACGTTTAAAAAACAGGCTCCTGTTGCGCACATGGATGCCGGCGAATGGGCTGTCAAAGACAGGCTTGCTCCCAGAAACAGGGAGGTGCTTGTTGTCGAGAGGGTCCCGGTGGCTGAAATGGTAAAAGGCATAGGATATAAAAGTTCCCGGCTGAAAAACTACTGGTGGAACGGTTTTTCGATGGATGAAGGCGTGCTGGTGGATGACATAAAGGGGACACTGCTGGACTATGCGCTTGCAGGCGATAAAATAATAGTCCTGACAAGCCCGTTTTTGGGGATAAAGTTCACAAATATCCTCAAAGGTGAAAATCCTCTCGGCACAGCGCTCTTTATATATTCGGTAAAGGGAAGGTAAGAGGGTGAATTTGTCGGGAAGAATACCGGCCCATGTCGGCATAATAATGGATGGCAACGGAAGGTGGGCTGAACTGCGGGGACTTCCAAGGATTGAAGGCCATCGCCGCGGGGCTGAAAGAGTAAAGGAAATCATTGATATTGCCCTGGAACTCGGGATTAAATGTGTAACCTTGTATGCATTTTCTACAGAGAACTGGCAGCGGCCCAAGTCAGAGGTTTCTACACTCATGAAGATACTCGAGTTTTATCTAAAAAACGAATTTGCCGGACTGATTAAGAAAAATGTTGTTTTCAGTGCGATAGGAGAGACCTGGCGCCTCCCTGAAAATATACAGGCCCTGATCAGGGACACAGAGGAAAAGAGCGCGGGCAATAATGGAATGCGCCTGGTGGCTGCGCTGAGCTACAGCAGCAGAAGCGAAATTCTCAGGGCGGTAAAAAAGATTATGAATACTCATATAAACCCTGAAGAGCTGACAGAAAAAATTTTCAGTTCTCAGCTTGACACCGCAGGGTTGCCCCAGCCTGACCTGATCATAAGGACAAGCGGGGAGAGACGTCTGAGCAATTTTCTCCTGTGGCAGGGCGCATACGCTGAACTCTATTTTACCGATACGCTGTGGCCTGATTTTGACAAGGAAGAATTTATGCTGGCTCTGCAGGATTTTCAGGGCAGGGACAGACGCTTTGGGAAAATCGCCGTGAGGTCGGATGCATATTAAGCGTCTTCTCATAGCATTAATCATTGTGCCGGTTTTTTACAGTTATGTGATGTATCTGCCCCCGAAGTATTTTCTTTTCCTGATGACTTTTTTTGCCGTGATCGGACTTGCCGAGTTCTATGCCATGTACAGGATCAAAGGTCTTTTTCTTTACTCAGGCCTTTTCTGGGGAGCAGCGCTGCCTATCGTCTTTTTTACAGCGCCTGAGCTTTTTTTGCAGGCGCTGCTGTGTGCTGTGCTGGCGATTATGGCATTGAGGCTTTTTCTGAAGCGTGATCCGTCCGGTTCTCTTTCCGCTGTATCGGCTGTGGTCTTCGGACTGATCTATATACCTGGCCTTATGACTTTTCAGTTGAGTCTTGTAAAAGCCGGACCTGCATGGATTGTCCTGCTTTATGCCTCTGTATGGGCTGCCGACAGCATGGCCTTTTATGTCGGTAAAGGCATCGGCAAAAGAAAACTTTACCCCCAGATAAGTCCGAACAAGACTATTGCAGGCGCTGTCGGGTCTTTGCTCGGCGGCATTGTCGGGGCTGCATTGATAAAGGCGGCGCTCCTGTCCCGAATCTCTCTCCAGCAGACAGTAATCATAGGGTTGGCAATAGGTCTTTCGACCATGGTCGGCGATCTTGTGGAGTCAATGTTCAAGCGTGACGCCGGGGTAAAAGACTCAAGTCATCTGGTGCCAGGTCACGGAGGGATTTTGGATAAGCTTGATGGTGTTCTCTTTGCAGGCCCTGTTTTTTACTGGGTCTGCATGGCGCTTGGCCTGATTCATTAAGCCGGACTTTGAAGGCATTTTTAAAGAAAAACGGATGAGGAGGAATAACATGTCAAAAATACTAAAAACCAAACCACAGGTAATTATGAAAAATGGCAGGCCAAGTGCTGTCATAATAGACATCAAGGACTACAAACAATTGCTTGAACGACTTGAAGACAAGGAAGATATCGCAGACATTGAAAAAATGCGCAAGGGCAGCTTGTACTTCAGGAAATTCGATGACTTTCTGGCGGAACATAATAATGCCCCATGAACTGCTTATTGAACGAAATGCAGAAAAAGATTTAAAGAAGCTCGAAATTTCATTGTTCACAAAGATTACAACAAAAATAAAAGAACTGGCAGACAATCCTCATCCACAGGGCAGCAGAAAAATAACGGGGTCTCAAAATGATTGGAGACTACGGAGCGGCGACTATCGTATCCTATACGAAATTGTTAATAAAACAAAGACAATAAAAATCATGCGTATAAAGCATCGGCGTGAAGCCTATCGTGACTTATAACTACTGCAGGCAGAAGAAAAACAGGATGGTTCTTTTTGAAAAGCCTGTAACGCCAACTGCAGGGTATATATTGAGGTGAAAATGGGTCTTTTTGACAGGCTGAAACAGGGATTAAGTAAAACAAGACATGGTTTTGCAGAAAAGGCAGAGGCGATATTCAAAAACCGTACGGTTGATTCTGAGACTCTCGAAGAACTTGAGGAAACACTCATACTTTCTGACGTGGGGGCGAAAAACGCCTCGGAGATCGTTGAGCGTCTGAGAGAAAAATCGAAAAGCAGCATTCAGGCGTCCGGCTCAATCAAGGAATTCCTCAAAAAAGAAATGGCCTCCATACTCGGGAGATCACATCCTCTCGTTGCCTTTGGGGAAAAGCCTTTTGTAATCCTGACCATAGGCGTAAACGGCGTCGGCAAAACAACAACTATCGGAAAACTGGCGAGCAGATTCAGGGATCAGGGACACTCTGTCCTGCTGGCAGCTGCCGACACCTTCAGGGCTGCCGCGATAGAGCAGCTTGAGATCTGGGCAGACAGAAGCAAAGCGCAGCTTGTCAAACACCAGAGCGGCTCTGATCCTTCAGCCGTTGTATTTGATGCGATAGAGGCGGCCCGCGCAAGGAACATTGATATTGTGATCATTGATACAGCAGGGCGTCTTCACACCAAAAGCCCTCTCATGGAAGAGTTGAAGAAAATAAAGCGCGTCTGCGAAAAAGCAATGCCGGGCTCTCCCCATGAAACACTCCTTGTTATCGATGCAACAAACGGTCAAAACGCCCTGGCACAGGCAAAGATGTTCAATGAAACTATCGGCGTCACAGGCATAGCCCTCACAAAACTTGACGGCACAGCCAAAGGCGGTATTGTGTTTGCCATAAAAAAGGAGTTGAATATCCCGGTAAGACTCATAGGCGTTGGCGAAGGGATCGAAGACCTGCAGGATTTTGTGACAGAGGATTTTGTAAAGGCCCTTTTCGATTAACCCAAAAAATGCATTCGAAATATGTCTCTTGAAAAACTCAGAAGGATCGATGAAACCAAACTCGAAGTCCCTGTGGACTATAAGCAGGGCATGCGTGTTCCGGGCATTATATACGCAGACAGCACCCTCGAAAAAGAACTCGAAATCCAGGCAATAGAACAGGTTGCTAATGTCGCAACACTGCCCGGCATCATAAAGGCGTCGTTGGCAATGCCTGACATCCATGCCGGTTACGGCTTCACTATCGGAGGGGTCGCAGCCTTTGACCTTAAAGAAGGGATCATCTCTCCCGGCGGTGTCGGGTACGACATCAATTGCGGAGTCAGGCTCCTCAGGAGCAACCTGACAAAACAGGAAGTGTTCCCAAGGATAAAGGACCTCGTCGAGGTACTCTATAATGAAATCCCTGCGGGGGTGGGATCAAAGGGTAAAATCCGTCTCAGCCCCGATGATGAGAGAAGGTTGCTCACCAAAGGCGCCCAGTGGGCTATAGAAAACGGCTTTGGCGAGGCATTGGATCTGGAACGGATCGAGTCCAGGGGGATGATAGAAGGCGCTGACCCCTCCATCATCAGCAGCAAGGCCTATGAACGCGGCAGGTCCCAACAGGGTACGCTCGGCTCAGGAAACCATTTTCTTGAAATTCAATATGTAGACGAAATTTATGACGAAAACGCAGCGAACAGTCTCGGTCTCTTTGTGGGACAAATTACAGTGATGATCCATACCGGCTCGCGCGGGTTCGGGCATCAGGTATGCACGGATTTTCTCGAGGTGATGGAGCGCGCTACGGGCAAATACCGGATCGAGTTATACGACAAAGAGCTGGCCTGCGCTCCGTTTAACAGTCCTGAGGCGCAGGATTATCTTGCGGCAATGCGCGCTGCTGCAAATTACGCCTGGGCAAACAGGCAATGTATCATGCACTGGACCAGGGAAGCCTTTATGAAAATCCTGAACCTGTCTCCACGGTCTTTGGGAATGAGCCTGATCTATGACGTTGCGCATAATATCGCCAAGATAGAAGAGCATACTGTCAGAGGGACTAAAAAAAAGCTGATTGTACACAGGAAAGGGGCCACACGCGCCTTTCCGCCGGGGCATCCCGAACTCCCTGAGATATACCGTCATCTCGGTCAGCCGGTGCTGATCCCCGGTGACATGGGAAGGGCATCATTTGTACTGCTTGGTACGGAAAAGGCAATGGAGGAGACCTTTGGCTCAACCTGCCATGGCGCAGGCCGGCTGATGTCAAGGCATCAGGCCATAAAAAAGGCGAAGGGACGCGCCATCTGGCGTGAGATGGAAGACAAAGGCATCATCGTCAGGTCTGCCGGCAGAGGAACGCTTGCAGAAGAGATGAGCGAGGCATATAAAGATATATCCGACGTCGTAGAAGTTGTTCACAAAGCAGGCATCTCGAAAAAAGTCGCCCGCCTGCGGCCTATGGGCGTAGTGAAGGGATAAGACAGAAATATAACTGTTGTCATAACTGGATAAACATTGTAAAATATGATTATCATATTTTATGTAAGGAGGCGATAATGGCAACTGCAATCAGCGCAACAGATGCTGTCAGGAAATTTTCAGAGCTTCTGAATGCCGTAAGATACCAGCATGACAGCTTTACAATAATAAGAGGCGGCAAACCGGCAGCGGCCATTGTTCCGGTTGAATCAGTCACAAGCGGAAAATCGCTGAAAGAACTTGGAGAGATATTAAGACTGTTACCCCGCCTTAAGGATGATAACGAATCATTTGCCCGTGATATTAAGGAACTTGTCAGCGCTCAACCGGCTGCGCCGGAGAAACTGCCGTGGGAGTGATATTTGACAGCAGTGAGATAATCTCAATTGAACGCAACAGAGAACAGGCAATTAATATAATAGCTGGACGGGAGGATGCGCCGTTCGGCATTAGCGTTGTAACAGTTGCAGAGTTGTTGCACGGCGTTGAGCGGGCAGACTCTGAGGCGCGAAGGCTCAGGCGGCAGGCATTTGTGGAAAAGGTTATCGAGCTTTTTCCTGTATACTCGTTTGATACAGCTGTTGCCAGAATTTACGCAAGGATATGGGCTTCTCTGGCAAAGAAGGGGTTGACTGTTGGCGCGCATGACATGATAATCGCTGCAACCGCAATATCTCTTGATTTCACGGTGATAACCTCCAATCAGCGGGACTTTGAAAAGATCGAGGGATTACGCCTTGAAAAGAGGTAATCCCGGCGGGGTAGTACGCAGAGAGTATTGCTAAAATAGAAACTATTGGTGAATAGAAAACAGTGAAAAAACAAAAGTTTGGAATCGGGAAAATACCATACGCAAACCTATTTCCTGTCTTTTATACATTGGAAAAAGAATGCGACTGCTCAACGTATGAGTTTATCAAAGGCGCGCCGTCTGACCTGAACAAAAAAATACGTGAGGGCCTGATTGATGTAAGTCCTTCATCCTCGATCGAGTACCTGCGACACAGAGACAAGTATGAGCTTATAGAAAATCATTCGATAAGCTCCAGCGGACCTGTGGGGAGCATCCTCCTCTTCAGCAAAAAACCAATAGAGACGCTGGGCGGTCTTACTGTCCTCACCTCATCACAGTCGGAAACCTCGGTTGCATTGATCCGGATTATAATGAAAAAGTTCTATGAACTTGAGTGTTATTTTCAGTCTTCGGAGAAGTTGTTAAAAGATGCTATCCGATCAGACGCCGCTTATCTTTTAATAGGTGACGAAGCCCTCAGGGAGGCATTAAAATGGCCTGGTCTATATATATACGATCTCGGTGATGTGTGGTACAAACATACAGGCCTGCCATTTACCTTTGCCCTCTGGATCGCACATAAGGCTCGTTGTGCTGAAAAAAGCGAACTATACAGACAATTCATAGACGACCTGAGCAGGGCAAAAACTTCCGCTGTGAAAAGTCTGGATGTCATCGCTGCTGCAAGCCCATTAAAAGATACGCTTTCAGAGGAATACCTTGTCTCCTACTGGAAGGGGATGTCTTTTGATTTCAATGACGAACACAGGAAGGGTCTCGAACTCTTCGGGGTATATGCGAAAGAGCTTGGACTGATATAGCCTCAAGACCTCCTTAAAAAAGAAAGCGCTTCCTCAAAAAAGAAACCATTCCCCGGCTAACTACTTGGTTCTAATTGATTTTCCATCTGGCATGGATATTGAGTATAAATTATTGTATTATATTATTGGTCAGTTAAGAAATATTTTAATGGAAAGGAGGTGAAGTTAGATGAAAAAAACAATAGCAATTGTACTCTCATTAGTCCTGATGTTCGCTTTTACCGCAGTAACCTTTGCAGCAGAAAAGGCAGCAGCCCCTGCTGAAAAGGCAGTAAAAGCAGAAAAGGCAGTTCCTGCAGCTCCTGCTGAGAAAGCGGTCAAGGCAGAAAAGGCGGTAAAAGCAGAGAAGGTAGAGAAAGCAGCTCCTGCCAAGAAGGTAGCAAAACAGGTTACAGGTGAAGTTACAGCAGTTGATGCAACGGCTAAGACAGTAACCGTATCCAGGAAAGTCAAGGACAAGGTTGAAGAGACTGTTATATCTGTTTACGACAAGATGCTTGCAGACGTCAAACAGGGTGATAAGGTAACAGTAAAGTTCACAGTAGCAGATGGCAAAAATACAGCCAAATCTGTAAAGAAGCAAGCTGCAAAGGCCGAGAAGAAAGCAGCTCCTGCCGAGAAGAAGGCAGTAGAGAAGGCAGCCCCGGCAGCAGCCCCGGCGACTCCAGCAGTTCCAGCAGTTCCAGCAGCCCCTGCAGCTCCAGCAAAGAAGAAGGCAGCAGGTTACTAATCAGCTGTTGATTTTCACATTTTTTATGAATGTTCCCCGAGGGTTGAAACATACCCTCGGGGAAGTGTTCTGAGACTGAACATAAACGAGACCGCAATAGACATTTATATAGATAAATAGAGGAGAATTATCTCATGAAACAGAGCATACGATACATAATGATAAGCCTGATCGCCGTATTCTTCATTACCGGCTGCTCAAAGCAGCCTCTTCAGGAGATAAATGCCGCAAAGGCAGCGGTTGATTCCTTAATCTCTGAAGGCGCTGAAAAGTATCTGCCCGAGGATGCGAAAAAGATAAATGATGACTTAAATAAGGCAATGCATGAAGTAAAGGCCCAGGACGCAAAAATATTCAGAAACTACGGCAAGGCAAAGGAAATGCTTGCAAATGTCAAGGCAGAGGCAGAGGCAATCAAGGCAACATTGCCGGCGAAACAGGAAGAAACAAAGAAAAACGCAATTGCCGCGATGGAAGAAGCTAAAGCAGCCATGGATGCTGCGCGAGCTGTTTTTGAAAAGGCTTCCAGGGGAAAAGGCTCAAAAGCAGCCGATGAAACCATCAGCGCTGAAATGAAAACCCTCGAAGACTCTTTAAAAGAACTTCAAATACAGGTTGACAGAGGAGATTACCTGACCATCACTTCCAAGGCTGGTGAAATCAGGAATAAGGCTTCAGAGCTGTCAACTCTTTTAAAGCAGACGCCGGCAAAAGCAGAAAAAAAGAAAAGATAGCCGGTTGCTTTTTAAAGTTTCGGAAGACAACGGGAAGTAAGTCCTGCAGGAAAGGGCATACTTCCTTTTTTATTATTCAGGGTCTCATAAATGATTGACATATATCCGATTATCCCCTGTACAATCTAAGTATGCGGTTCGATAAAAATATCATCAAAGAGTTTTTTCTCCGGCTCTCCCTGAATCAGAAACTGGTAGCAATGATGCTTCTGCTGAGCCTGAGCATCATAACCGTATTCGTTGTGCTCTATTCCAGCGCAGAACAGGCCATCTTCAAGGAGTTTGAAGACCGTTCCACTGAGTTGTCAAAGGCGATACAGATTGCAGTGGAAGAAGTTACAAGCACCGGAACTC
This sequence comes from Nitrospira bacterium HGW-Nitrospira-1, assembly GCA_002839535.1. GTDB lineage: Bacteria > Nitrospirota > Thermodesulfovibrionia > Thermodesulfovibrionales > UBA6898 > JAOUFP01. The sequence goes on along the minus strand of PGYF01000012.1, from coordinate 20,850 downwards.
CGGATGTAAGGCGTCTTTCGAACTACCTGAAGAAGCTCAACACAAAAGGGGTAAAGGAGATTTCCGTTATCAGCAATTCAGACAAGATCATTTCCAGTACAAACCCGAAAGACGTCGGGAAATGGTTAACAACAAAGAAAAAGGAATTGATCTTCAAGGCGCAACTGGGCGAAACTGTGACCGGAGAGGGTCACTCATATGACGTAATCATCCCTATTATCGTCCGCGAAAAACAGTACGGTTACATAAACCTGACAATAAACACGGAAGAGTTCAGTTCTTTAATGAGGGAAAGGCTCCTGCAAAGAATCATCGCTGCATTATTCGTATTCGGCATAGGAACAATTTTTATCCTATATCTTGCACGGAGATATACAAAACCAATAGAAGAAGTCGTGCGGGCAGCCCGGATGGTTGCCGGAGGAAACCTCGACCAGGAACTTCAGACCGCAAGAAAGGATGAAATCGGCGAACTCACCGGGAGTTTTAACTATATGGTCAGGAAATTGAGAGAGGAACGGGGACTTGAAGAGAAGCTTAGAAAGGCCGAGCACCTTGCGAGCGTCGGACAGTTTTCAACAAGCATAGCCCACGAAATCAGGAACCCTCTTAATTTCATCAGTCTCTCCATAGATCACATGAAAGAAAAGTATGCGCCCTGCAACAGAGAAGGGAAGGAGGCCTTTGATTCACTCATAAGAAATATCAAGGACGAGATCCAGAGGGTAAGCAGGTTTGCAGAAAGCTTTCTCGAATACGGGAGGCCGCTTGAGATCAATACCAGACCGGCAGACATCGGGAAGTTGATCTCGGAGGTGCTTGAATTGATCCTCGCAAAGGCGCAAAAAGAGCATATCATAATAGAACGTGACTTTGAGCCTATGCCTGAACTCTCCCTTGACCCTGATCTCATAAAGACATGCCTTTACAACATCATCCTGAACGCATTCCAGTCAATGCATGAAGGCGGAAGGCTTGTCATCAGGACGAAAATAATTAATACTAAATGCTGCATTGCGGTTGAAGATACGGGAGAGGGCATCTCTGAGGACAAACTTGCAAGGATATTCGACCCCTTCTTCACAACAAAAGCCGGCGGGCTCGGGCTCGGGCTTGCCTTGACCAAAAGGGTACTGGAAGAGCACAAGGGAAAGGTTGATATAAAGAGCACAGAGGGCAGGGGAACCACTGTGTCGTTATTTCTGCCTGTGGAAAAGGAGAGCTGAAATGCCTGTTATACTCGTTGTTGATGATGAGCCGCTGCAAAGAGAGATACTGAAGACTATACTCGATGACGCCGGTTATGAGACCTATACAGCCGCCTCCGGTGAAGAAGCGCTGAAGACCCTGAAAAAATATCACCCTGACGTCCTGCTGACCGATCTGAAGATGGAAGACATGGACGGAATAGAGCTGATCGAGTCAATACCCCTTGACGCCTTCACCCCGACTATGATCATCATGACCGCCCACGGCACCATCACCTCTGCTGTTGAAGCGATAAAAAAGGGCGCTTTCGATTATCTTACAAAACCCCTGAATAAAGACTCTCTGCTTTTGACAGTCCAGAGGGCCGTGGAGCGCTCGGAGCTCATGAAAGAAAACCGTCAGCTCCACAAAGAGCTCTTCGACCGGTTCAGGATTGAAGGTATTGTCGGCAAGTCTGAAAAAATGAAAGAAGCCATGGATATTATGAAGAAAATTTCACCCAGCCCTGCTACTGTTCTCATTATAGGTGAAAGCGGGACAGGCAAGGAGCTTATAGCAAAGGCGATACATTACAATAGTCCACGGCGCGTAAAACCCTTCACCGCACTGAACTGCGCTGCAATACCGGAAAACCTTTTTGAGAGCGAACTTTTCGGGTATGAACCAGGGGCATTTACCGGAGCAGCCTCAAGAAGGGTCGGCCTTATAGAGGCAACGAACAACGGCACGCTCTTTCTGGATGAAATCGGAGACATGCCTCCGATGATGCAGTCAAAGCTCCTCAGGGTCCTGCAGGACAAAGAAATAAGGAGGCTCGGGGGTAAGGATACCATCAAAATCGATGTCAGGGTCATCACAGCAACGAACAAAGACCTGGAAAAAGAACTGGCAAAAGGCTCTTTCAGGGAAGATCTCTATTACCGCCTGAAAGTTGTTACGATCGAATTGCCGCCGTTACGTGCCAGGAAGGAAGATATCTCCGATCTTGCGTTCTTCTTCATGAATAAATACAATATCGAATTCGGCAAGCGGGTCAAGAATATTGAGCCTGCTGCAATCCATGCCCTCCTGGGATACAACTGGCCAGGAAACATACGGCAGCTCGAATCCACAATTGAAAGGGCAGTACTGATGAGCGATACCGGCACGATCACACTGAAAGATATAAAAAGCGAACTCAGGATGCCGCAGCCTGCCGACACAAGCGCATTTGATCTCCCTGACGAAGGGATAAACTTTGAGGAACTCGAAAAAAACCTCCTGAAAAAGGCGATGACAAAGGCCAACGGAGTCGTAGCAAAGGCTGCAAAGCTTCTCGGCATGAGCTACAAGACCTTCTGGTACAGGTGGGAAAAGCTGAACATGGGAAATCGGGCTGGGAATAAGGCGGAATAGACATTGTTATGCAAGAGATTATAGATTTCCATACCCATGTCTTTCCGGACGAGATTGCCGAAAGGGCGATGAAGACCCTTCTGGAAGAAGGGAAAAAGAAACATGAGGTAAATGCGTATCTGGACGGCAGACTGTCTTCGCTCCTTTCTTCCATGGACCGCAACGGCATTGAAAGGAGCATTGTCTGTTCTATCGCCACAAAACCTTCACAGTTTGAACCGATTATTGCATGGTCAAAAAAGATCAGGAGTGACAGAATAATTCCCTTCCCGTCTTTGCATCCGGATGATAGGGATTTTGCCGGGAGAATATCCAGAATCAGGGACGAGGGTTTCAAGGGCATAAAGTTCCATCCATATTATCAGGACTTTGCCATAGACGAAGAAAGGCTCTTGCCCATATACGAAAAAATAAGTGCGGAAAACCTTATTATTGTTATGCATACGGGATTCGATCTCGCCTTTGAAAGAATAAGGATTTGTGATCCGGAAAAGATAGCGCATGTCCTTGAAAAATTTCCAGACTTAAAAATGGTGACTACCCATCTGGGCGCCTGGGAGGACTGGGACGAAGTCGAGAAACATATTGTTGGAAAGAAGATATTCATGGAGATATCATATGCCCTTGATATTCTGAGTAAGGAACAGGCCCGAAGGATTATATTGAACCATCCAGGGGAATATGTCCTCTTCGGCACAGACTCGCCATGGACAGACCAGTCCACGACTCTCGCGCTTCTGAAAAACCTCGAATTAGGCAGCGAACGTGAAGACCTCATCCTGGGAGAAAACGCAGCAGCGCTGCTTGACCAATGAACCTGTATCTCATCGACGGCAATTCCTATGTCTATCGCGCATTCTATGCAATAAAGGGGCTTACAAATTCAAAGGGTTTCCCTACGAATGCCATCTACGGCTTTACCACCATGCTTTTGAAGATAATACGCGAGAAAAAACCCGAGGCGATTGTTGTCTGCTTCGACTCGCCTGGCCTTACTGAAAGGCACAGGATATTCCGGGACTACAAGGCGCACCGGCCTGAGACTCCGTCAGAACTGGTGCAGCAACTCCCTGATATCAGAAAGGTCATATCCGCTTTCAATATCAAGATATTCGAACTCGCCGGGTACGAGGCCGACGACATCATTGGGACCATAGCAAAAGATGCTGCTCAAAAAAAAGCAGAGGTGTTCATTGTGACTGCCGACAAAGACATGCTGCAGCTTGTGGATGAACATATAAAAATCTATGACCCCTTGAAAGACAGGATTCTTGATGCGGATTATGTGAGAGAAAAATTCGGGGTAGGGCCGGAAAGGGTGACCGAGTTTATGGCGCTTACAGGTGACGCCTCGGACAACATCCCCGGGATTAAGGGAGTTGGAGAAAAAACAGCCGGAGAACTCCTTTCTTCTTTTGACAGCCTCGAAGACCTTCTTGAACATCCGGAAAAGATAAAAAGGGAAAAACTCAGGGCGCTGGTCTCCGACAACAAGGACATTGTCCGTTTGAGCCGGAAACTCGCAACGATCGATATAAAAGTTCCTGTTGAAATTTACAGGGAAGAGTTCACCTTACAGACCCCGGACTGGCTGGCGCTTCTGCCCCTGTTCAAGGAATACGAGTTTACCACTCTGATGAAGCTCCTCCCATCAATTGAAAGCGCCGAAAGAAAACATGAAACGATCACATCGCTCGGCAAACTCGAAGAGGTGTTATCAGGGGTAAAAAATGAGATAGCCATTGATACAGAGGCAACAGGCAGAAATCCGTTGACAGACAGCCTCGTCGGCATCTCGATCTGCAACGAAAGAGAAAAGGGCTTTTATGTCCCTGTTGCGCATTCCCCTTCCCTTGTCAATGCAGTCAATCAGATAGATATAAGGGACACGGTCAAGGCAATCTCGCCAATTATGCAAGACGCCGGAATAAGCAAGATCGGACATAACCTGAAGTATGACCTCACGCTTCTGGGGCAGAATGGGGTCTCCGTAGCAGGGAAACTCTTTGATACCATGATTGCGGCATATCTTTTGAATCCGAACAAACCCAATCACAGTCTGGATGAAGTGGCATTTGAATATCTCTCAAAGAGAAAAAAATCTTTTATGGAAGTGGTGAAAAAAAGGGCCTCCTTTGCCGAAGTCCCTATAGACGAGGCAACATCCTATGCTGCAGAAGACGCTGCGCTCTCCTATGAATTAAAAGACCTGCTGTTTGACAAACTGGAGGAAGCAGGACTCTTGGATGTCTATTTCAATATCGAAATGCCGCTCATAGAAGCGCTGATGGACATGGAAAAGTCAGGGATCAAGATTGATCCCGACCTGCTTAACAGCTTTTCCAGGGAAATGTCTGTTGAAATAGACAGCATACAGAAGCGTATTTTCTTCCTTGCGGGAGAAGAGTTCAATATAAACTCACCCAAACAGTTGAGTATGGTGCTCTTTCACAGCATCGGGCTTAGTCCGTCTAAAAAAACAAAAACAGGATTTTCAACAGGCATGGAGGCGCTGGAAGAACTCGCCGAGGTATATGAACTCCCCAGGGAAGTGCTTAACTACAGGAGTTTGACAAAGCTCAGGTCTACCTATCTCGATACACTGCCTTTGCTCATCAACACGCAAACAGGCCGTCTACATACCTCATTCAACCAGACAATAGCAGCAACCGGGAGATTGAGCAGCAGTGAGCCGAATCTCCAGAATATTCCGGTGCGGGGGGAATGGGGGAAACGCATTAGGGAGGCCTTCATGGCTGAACCCGGCAACCTGTTACTCTCTGCAGATTACTCCCAGGTCGAACTGAGAATACTCGCCCATCTCAGCGGCGATGAAGGTCTTATCAATGCCTTTAACATGGACATTGATATTCATACGCGGACTGCCTCTGAATTATATGGAGTATCCCTTGATAAGGTGACGCCTGATATGCGTAGGACCGCAAAAACAGTAAATTTCGGCGTTATCTACGGCATGTCCTCATTTGGCCTTTCAGAGGCGCTGAACATAGACAGAAGGGATGCGGAAAAATATATACAACAGTATTTCGAACGACATCCCGGAGTTAAGGAATATATTACGAAGATTCTTGCCGAGGCAAAAGAAAAAGGCTATGTAACAACCCTCTTCGGCAGAAAAAGACCTGTGCCTGAATTAAACAGCCATAACAAAAATATACTAAAGCAGGGGGAGAGACTCGCGGTCAACTCGCCGATACAGGGCGCTGCAGCGGATATAATCAAGCTTGCAATGATACATATACGAAAAAGTTTTCATAGTCAGAAGATACTTGCAAAGATGATCCTTCAGGTCCATGACGAACTGCTCTTTGAAGTTCCTGAATCTGAGCTGGAAACTGTTTTAAAGATCGTAAAGAAAAATATGGAGGAGGCTGTGACACTGTCCGTCCCGATAAAGGTTGATATTGGCTACGGCAAAAACTGGGCAGAAGCGCATTAAAAATATAGGGTCTTCGCGTAATCGTGTGGGTCATTCTTGTCACAAATCATGTCATTCCACGACCCCCCTCCGTCATTCCACGACCCCCCTCCGTCATTCTCCGGC
>PGYF01000012.1:0-14596 GCA_002839535.1 Nitrospira bacterium HGW-Nitrospira-1 | reverse complement strand
GTGGAATGACGAAATCCCGTGTAAACGTTCCATTTGAATCATCTTAAGAATAGCCTTTTTCTAATATTTTTACCCACTCACATCCACGAAGACCCAAAATATATTCCTTTAACCAGCATAATTCATAAATTTCAGACAAATCGTCCAGGAATAAGCAGGGATAAGGCGGAGCATAGTATTGGAGCGGATTTTTTTAGCTGATATTCCAACAGTGTGTTTCTCTGAGATAAAGAGGCAAAAGCCTCGGAGGTCGCCTGAGGCGACCGAGAATGAGCGAGAGCGCTATACTCCGCCTTATGCTACAATGATTTGTGAATAATATGGGTTAAATTTGATAAGATTATTGGGAGGTCAATATGGATATAAAAAAGTCTCAAGCAAAAACCAGGTCTTCAGCCAAAGGCTCAAAAGTTTCTGTGAAGAAAAAAACAGTCCCTGTCTCTACAGCAAAAACAGCGGGGGAAAAGAATGTCTTGGGCAAGACAACAAAAACTGTAAAAAAATCCGGGATCAAAACGCCGTTGAAAACTGCAAAGATAACAAAGACAAAACTGTCCAAACCCAAAACAGGGGCAAGACCTGTAGCAGCGAAATCCACATCTGAAATAAAGGAACCCTTAAAAACCCCTAAGGCCAAAAAAACAATAAAAGAAAAAATTCCGGCAGGCAAAACAGGGAAAACCTCTGTCAAAATCACAAAGGCAGGGAAACCACCGCAGAAAAAGCCGGCAAAGACTATAAAGGGCATGAAAACTGCCGCCAAGACCGAAGGCACAACAAAAAGGGAAAAAACCGTTGCAAAAACACTGAAAAAAACTCCTGGGAAAAAGACCGCAATCAGTAAAACTATCCCGCCGAAATTACCTGAAGAATACGGGGAAAATGAGCTGTTACTTATGGAAGTAGACCCTTCGACAGTCTTTGTCAGCCTGGAAATTAAACCAAAGGATATCTCCGGTGAAACAGGCAGGCTTGTCTTGAGGGTTTATGATGTGACCGGCCTGGATTTTGACAGTTCTCATGCGAACGGATTTTTCGATATTCCACTCAGAAACCGGGTAGACAGTAAATTTATTGATATCAAAATGCCGGGGAAAGAGGTAATCATGGAAATCGGCCTATTGCATCCAGATGGCGCATTCAAGGCTATAAAACAGTCTAATCGGGTTTCCATGCCGGCGCTGCAAAGCCTGAAGGAACCTGGAATCGGATCATTACCCGATTCAGACACCCTCATTGGCTACTGATTTTGAAGGCGTCCATGTAATTGCATTTTTGGGTAAAGGGTTTTGCTCCGTAACCATTCAGTGGACTGGGGAACATAACTCCCCCAGCCCCCTCTTAACTTAAGATGTGGGTTCTTATTCCTCCCCTTAAGATAAGGGGAGGTGAGGAGGGGTTATGCTTCTTCCACGCTTTACTGAAGGCTTACTTTTGCTCCAGCATTTTATCTTCCTTGACACAGCGCAAAATGCTATGCTATGAAATTACATTATTTTTTTCTCAAAGGAGGGACAATGAATCCTGACAACGTCAAATATCACAAAGAACACACATGGGTAAGGGTTTCAGGGAAAAAGGGCGCTATAGGAATCACTGATTATGCACAGGACTCTCTTGGAGATATTGTATATATTGACCTTCCTGAAGTTGATTCCATCGTAGAGGCAAATACTGAAATCTCAGAGATCGAATCCACAAAAGCAACGTCCTCTGTAATCTCACCGATCAGCGGAAACGTGCTGGAAGTGAATGAAGATCTTTTGGAATCTCCAGAGGTCATCAATGAAGAACCATATGGCAAAGGCTGGATTGCGGTCATCAAAATAGAAGACGCTTCAGAACTCGACGACCTGATGGACGCAGATGAATACAGCAAATATGTGGAAGAAGAATCGAAATGAAATTAGCCATCCTTGGCGCAGGCCCAGGGGGTTATGTCGCAGCAATCAGGGCGGCGCAGCTTGGCGCTGAGGTAACAGTCATAGAGGATGCCGGGGTAGGCGGAACCTGCCTGAACCGGGGATGTATTCCCACAAAGACAATGCTCGCATCTTCGGAAGCCCTTTCAAAGGCCAGGGAACTCGACAAATTCGGGATTGAACTCAAAGGCGAACTTGTCCCCAATCTTACCAGAATAATCGAAAGAAAAAATAAGGTGGTCAGCGCCCAGGCAAAAGGCATCAGAAGTCTTTTAAAAAGCTGGGGCGTAACATTAAAAGAAGGCAGGGGGGCGCTGATCTCGCCAAAAGAGATAGAGGTAAGAACAAAAGACGGAAACATCGAGAAAGTAGAAGCTGATGCGATCATTATAGCAACAGGGTCCCGGCCTGCGCAGATCCCCGCTCTGCCCTTCGACGGCAGAAACATCCTGTCATCCACAGAAGCCCTTGAACTCACCGACATACCCAAAAGCCTGCTCATCGTGGGGGCCGGCGTCATCGGCTGTGAATTCGCCTGCATTTACCGGGAACTCGGCACAGAAGTCACCATTATCGAGATGCTTCCAAGAGCGGTTGCAACAGAAGATTACGAGATATCGGAACTCCTTGAAAAGGAAATGAAAAAGAAAAAGATCAAACTTATCACCGAAACCAGGGTGGACAAAGTGGAGATAAGAGATGACGGTGTGCATGCCTTCCTGTCCGACAATAAAGAACTCGTTGCGGAGAAAATGCTCGTCTCTATCGGCAGGACATTGAACAGCGGCAACCTTGGTCTTTCAACCGTCGGCGTCAACAAAGGAAGCCGCAGCGAGATTATTGTAAACAATAAGATGGAGACAAATGTCCCCGGCATCTATGCTGCCGGCGATGTTACCGGGGGAATACTGCTTGCCCATATGGCCTCCAGGGAAGGACTTGTTGCCGCAAAAAACATCATGGGAATCGAAACTGCAATCAATTATAATGTCGTGCCTGCCGCTATATTCACCTCGCCTGAAATTGCCTCGGTCGGCCTCAGAGAGCATCAGGCAGTTGAAAAGGGCATAAAATACAAAACAGGTCATTTTCAATTCAGAGGACTCGGTAAGGCGCATGCAATGGGTGAAATCACGGGCTTCATAAAATTGATAGCCGAGGAATCTTCAGATAAGCTGATCGGCGCTCATATTATCGGGCCGCATGCCTCAGACCTTATTCATGAGGCAGCGCTTGCAATGAAAGCCGGGCTCACGGTCAGGGATATTGCTGAGACAATTCATGCCCATCCGACGCTGGCAGAGGGCGTTATGGAAGCTGCTTTGGATGTGCATGGAGAGGCTGTCCATGTTCCCAAAAATGTTCCCAAAAAGTGAATCATTGAATAACTATATGTTATATTTTAGAAAAAGGAACTGGATTCTCCGGTCAAGCCGGAGAATGACAGAATAAATTTGTTTTGACTTTTGACGCCCTGTGCTCTTGGCACAGGGTTCTTCACAAGTTGCGCGTCAGGCAGGATGAAACTTTATAAACCAGTATCTGTAAGGTGAAAGGAGAATGACATGGGAGAAATAACAGACCTTATTGCAAGGGAGATCATTGATTCAAGAGGAAATCCAACCATTGAAGTTGACGCATACCTTGACAGCGGTGTCATAGGCAGGGCTGCTGTGCCGTCAGGCGCTTCAACAGGCCAACGGGAGGCTCTGGAACTTAGAGACGGAGGAAAGAGATTCCACGGCAAGGGTGTTCAAAAGGCCATCAGGAACATCCTTGAGGAGATAGCTCCGCGGCTCAGGGGGCTCGCCTCAGAAGACCAGGTTTTCATTGACAACCTCCTGATCGAATTAGACGGCACCGAGACCAAAAAAAGACTCGGAGCAAACGCCATGCTGGGAGTCTCTCTTGCGCTTGCGAAGGCAACAGCCATAGAGTCAGGCATGCCTTTATACCGGTATATCGGCGGGTGCAATGCCAAGACTCTCCCTGTGCCCATGATGAATATTCTTAACGGAGGCGCGCATGCCGACAACAATCTCGACATCCAGGAATTCATGATAATGCCCGCAGGCGTCGCAGACTTTTCGTCTGCTGTCAGGGCAGGCTCCGAAGTATTTCATACCCTCAAGAAGATTCTGCATAAAAAAGGGCTGAATACCTCCTCAGGGGATGAGGGAGGGTTTGCGCCGAATCTGAAAACCAACGAAGAAGCGATTTTACTGATCCTCGAGGCCATAGAGGATTCAGGGTACAAAGCGGGTAAAGACATTTTGATTGCCCTTGACGCAGCAGCATCAGAGTTTTGTGAGAAAGGTTCTTACCGTTTTGAAGGGAAAAAGGTCTCGTCTGACTATCTTATTGAATATTACGATAAGATAATCTCGAGGTATCCGGTCATGTCCATCGAGGACGGGCTTTCTGAAAACGACTGGAAAGGCTGGGAGGCAATGACGTCTGCTCTCGGGAAAAAGGTCCAGCTCGTCGGAGACGATGTCTTCGTTACCAACACAAAAATATTCAAAAAAGGTATAGACCGCAGGATCGCCAATTCGATCCTTATCAAACTGAACCAGATCGGCACACTTACAGAAACACTCGATGCTGTTGAAATGGCAAAGACCGCAGGATATACAGCAGTGATTTCCCATAGATCAGGCGAGACCGAAGATACAACAATCGCCGACCTTGCGGTTGCCTGCAATACCGGGTTTATCAAAACCGGCTCCATGGCAAGGAGCGAACGGACAGCAAAATACAACAGACTGCTTGTCATTGAGGAAGAACTTTCAGACGCAGCTCTGTACAGAGGGAAAGAAGCGTTCTATAATTTAAAATAATGAGCGTCCAAAACCTTTTAAGGAAACAGGTCGTTGCCGAAATCAAGAAAAAGAAACTCATCTTTTTGACATTTGTCATCCTGAGTTTTATATATCTGGCCATCAGTCTTGTCTTCGGCGATATGGGACTGTTTCGCTATCTCGAGCTGAACAGAACAAAAATAAATCTGCAAAATCAGATCGCCGAGATAAACAGGCAGAACGAACAGTTCAGGACACAATTAAAACTCCTCAAAGAAGATCCTTTTTACCGGGAAAAACTCGCCAGAGAAGAATTTGGGCTGTCCAGGCCGAACGAATATATCTTTAAGTATGACAAATAACCCGCTTTACATTTCCTTCCTCTGGCATATGCACCAGCCCTATTACAAAGACCCATCTACAGATATCTACAGGCTGCCATGGGTCAGGCTCCACGGGACCAAAGACTATCTCGACATGCTCGAAATACTAAAGGATTTTCCGGCGATCAAACAAAACTTCAATCTCGTCCCTTCATTGCTTGAACAACTGAACGATTATACGGAAAATAACGCAAAAGACTCTTTTTTGGAGGCAACCAGAAAAAAAGCCTCAGACCTTAGCGCTGACGAAAAGATGTTTATCCTCGAAAACTTCTTTCTTGCGAACTGGGAAAACATGATCAAGCCCTTCCCCCGTTATTACGAACTGCTCGTCAAAAGAGGCGCCCATTTCATAAAGAGCGACCTTGTCCGCACAATTAAATATTTTACTGAAACGGATTTTCTCGACCTCCAGACGCTCTTCAATCTCTGTTGGATCGATCCGTTTTTCCGGGAGAACGATCCTTTTCTGAAGATGCTCGTTGAAAAAGGACGCAATTATACGGAAGATGAAAAAAGCCTTCTGATCGAAAAACAAATGGAAATTTTGAAAAGGATTATTCCGGCATACAGACAAATGGCGTCGACTGGACAGGTGGAACTCTCTCTGTCGCCCTTTTACCACCCCATCGCCCCCCTTCTATGCGATACGGATATTGCGCGAACAGCAATGCCGGGGGTAAACCTTCCGAGGCGCAGATTTGCCTGCCCGGAAGATGCGCGAAAGCAGATAGAGACCGGGATAACGTATTTTGAAAAAGTGTTCGGCTGCAGGCCTTCCGGCATGTGGCCTTCCGAAGGTTCGGTCAGCGAGCAGGCGCTCAGAATGATGTCCTCTTACGGCATACAGTGGATAGCAACAGACGAAGGGGTGCTTGCGCATTCTCTCGGAAAAAGTCTCAGGGACGGTTCCGGGAATCTTACCGATCCCCAGGCGTTATACCGGCCATATTGTTTTGAAGACGTCTCGATAGTCTTCAGGGACCATACCCTCTCCGATCTCATCGGGTTCGTATATTCCCGGTGGGACTCCAAAAAAGCAGCTGACGATCTTACGGCAAAACTTCTGCATATCAGAAACTCCATGCCGATGGACAAGCCGCATCTTGTATCAATAATATTAGACGGTGAAAATGCCTGGGAGCATTACAAAAACGACGGCCGCGATTTTTTCCTGTATCTCTATGAGGGCCTTTCCCGGGAAGAACGTCTTAAAACAGTCACTGTTTCCGAATATATTAACAATTTCGACAGGGGTAAAGGGCTGGAATACCTGCATCCAGGCTCATGGATCAATGCGAATTTCGGCATTTGGATAGGTCATGAGGAAGACAATCTTTCGTGGGACTATCTTACCGATACAAGGGAAAGACTCGAATGCTTTCAGAAAGAGAACCCCGGCCACAACCTGGAAAAGGCATGGAAATCAATACGCATAGCCGAAGGCAGTGACTGGAACTGGTGGTATGGAGACGAGCATACGACTGAAACACAGGAGGAATTCGATGAACTTTTCCGTCTGAATCTCATGCAGGTGTACAGGGAAATGGGAAAGGAAATACCGGTTGAACTCTTTGTCCCGGTATTGAGACATGACAGGGAAATAGCCCCGAAGCTGTTAATAAGAGGATTTATACAACCTGCTATAGACGGCCTGGTAACGAGCTATTATGAATGGTATGAGGGGGCGCAGGTTGATGTAGGAAAATCAGGCGGAAGCATGCATAAGTCCGAAAGCCTGATTACTTCAATCTATTATGGATTTAATAAGGACTTCCTCTTTCTGAGGCTTGACTCGAAATTGCCCTTTGATGAATTTGAGGAAGGCACGGAATTTTCGATTCTTACCTCAAGACCCTCAGAAATAAAGATAACAGTTCCTTTAAAAGGCAATAGCGCCAAGGCCGCGCTTTTCGAAAAATCAAACGATAACTGGATAATGACAAAAGAAATAACCGAATTCGCTGTTTTGGATATTTTTGAAATCGGACTCTCCTTTGCCGATTTAAAGGCAAGGGAAAACGATGAAATACATCTCGTTATATCCATTACAAAAAATACTGAAGAGATGGAAAGGTGTCCATGGCGGGGATATCTCAGCATCACCGTGCCCACTCCGGACTTTGAAGCGCTTATGTGGCGCTGAAATAAAAATCATCCTAACCCACATAATTCATAAATTTCGGACAAATCGTCCATGAATAAGGCGGAGTATAGTATTGGAGCGGATTTTTTTAGCTGATATTCCAACAGTGTGCTTCTCTGAGATAAAGAGGCAAAAGCCTCGGAGGTCGCCTGAGGCGACCGAGAATGAGCGAGAGTGCTATATTCCGCCTTATTCTGCAATGATTTATGAATAATATGGGCTAAAAAAGCAGCCCGGTTTACGCAGTTACGGATGACCTGAATTTATGCCGCAGGAACTTGATAATCACCGGCATTACGGAAAGTATGATTATGGCAAGGATGACGAGGGTGAAGTTTCTCCTGACTAAAGGAATATTCCCGAAGTAATAGCCTCCGAAGACAAAGGTTGCGATCCAGAGTATGCCGCCAATAATGTTATAGCTGATAAAGTGTATATAGGTCATCTTTCCGATTCCTGCCACAAAGGGCGCAAATGTGCGGATTATGGGCATGAACCGTGCGATGATGATCGTCTTGCCCCCGTGTTTTTCATAGAACCGGTGAGCCCGGTCAAGATATTCCATGTTCAGGAAGCGCACATTTTTCTTGTGGAATACCTTTGGCCCCAGGTAATGTCCTGCCCAGTAGTTAAGAGTATCGCCTGCAACTGCGGCAACACTCAAAAGGCCGAACAACCACACGACATCAAGCGGAATCACCGGGGAGGATCGGAGTCACCACAAGCCCTGTCTCGCAGAAGATGATGAGAAACAGTATCAAATAGGTCCAGACGCCATAATCATATATGACGGCGCCCAGGTGTCTGTCTATATGCATAAAAATATCAAATAAGGTTTTTATCAATTCCATATATTTTTAGCCTCCAGCATAATTCATAAATTTCAGACAAATCGTCCAGGGAATAAGGCGGGGTATGGTATTGGAGCGGTTTCTTTTGCCGATATTCCGACAGAGTGTTTTTATAAAATCAAGAGGCAAAAGCCTCGGAGGCCGCCTGAGGCGGCCGAGAATGAGCGAGAGTGCCATATTCCGCCTTATTATAACCGTAGTTCCAGCCATAGTTTATAAATTATGCAGGTTAAAAAAGCAGCGCCTGTCCCTTTAACTCTTTTCTTTTTACTTTCTCGAATATCTTTATTTTACCGAATTCCCCATCATATCCCGGAGCAATACATATCCTGTTGGCGCGCATTCCTGCGATTGCCTCCGCAACCCGTGGGAAGCCTGATCGTTCAATATCCTCAACAGGAACCTCAAGGAGTATCCTGAACTCATTGCCGTGCTCTTCAAGCAATTGAAAATATATTTTTTCTACAGCCTTGCTGTTGACCCCAACCTGGCGTGCCTCTGCAATGATCTCCGCTAACGGGATGATCGACTGATATGACGGGGCGCCTTTTGGTTTGAAACCGTCTTGCCTGTCCGCAAGCCTTGCTACCCTGTGCAGAACACCAACCGTTACTTTTTTCCCGCATACAGGACAGAGATAGTTATGGCGTATCGTCTCTTCCGGCGACAGGCAAACACCGCAGGCCCTGTGCCCGTCAGCATAATACTTACCCTCTTCCGGATAAAACTCTATGGTCCCGGCAAACCCGCGCCTCGTCTTCAAAGCAGATAAAATAGCCGGATAAGAAATCTCTGCATCAAGTATATTCGCCTCTCTGCCGAGCTTTCTGGTGGAATGGGCGTCGGAATTCGAGATCAGGGTGATGGCGTCGAGGCATGAAAGCCGCCAGTTCATTTGAGGGTTTGACGACAGCCCTGTTTCCAGGGCATGAATATGAGGGGTCAGTTCTTCAAAACATTCTTCAAGTGAATCAAAACCTGAAACCGCGCCAAAAACAGAAAAATGAGGGGTCCAGATATGCGCAGGAATCAGCAGCGCATCAGGAGACTCTTCCATAACGATCTTTAAAAGCTCCTTAGCGTCAAGACCGAGTATCGGCCTGCCGTCGGCAGAGAGGTTTCCGATCAGCGACAGCCTTTTATTTATCCTGAGCGCATCATCGAATGCAGGGGCGATGACAATGCAGTGGACTTTTCTTGTTTTGTCATTCTTACGGTAGATGCAGCTGATCTCCGCAGAAAGGATAAAGGAAATATCTGTCTTGCACGACTCGGGCGCTGTATCAGGCCTGAATTTTTTCTTTAAGGCGAACAGTCCTTCAGCAGCAGGTTCGAGTTTTTCCTGTAGTTCAGCGCTCCACACAGGATGGGTAAAATCCCCTGTTCCGACAACCTTTATGCCCTTTAATTGCGACCAGCGCCAGAGCCCCTCAGGGGACATCTCAGGGCTTGTGGCGCGTGAATATTTCGAATGCACATGGAAGTCTGCGATATATTTCATGGTTGATTATAAAGAATATGGGACATAAATGAAAATTAAATAAACCCGGAAACTGCAATTACATGGACATGTACGAAAAAGGATGTTCAAAAAAAAGCCATAGGGCATGCGCAGCTTTAGGGAGGATGTACGAGGCAGGTCAGGGTGTTGATAAGGATATGAAGGCTGCGCTGCAATTTTATGAGAAGAGCTGCAAGTTGGACAGCGAAATTGCCTGTAATAATATAGGAGTTTTGTATTTTAATGAAAAAAAATACGAGAAAGCAAAAAGTTGGTTTGAAAAGGCATGCAATTTAAAGAATGGAGTTGGTTGTTACAACACAGGTTTTTTATATGCAAACGGTATGGGCGTTAAGCAGGATATAAGCGCCATGCTCAGGCTCTACAATAGAGGCTGTGAATTAAACAGTATTGAGGCGTGCGCTGCGCTGGGGGAGCTGCATGAAAAAGGAGGAAACAAAAATGAAGATTTCCGAATATCTGTTTTCAAAGACACGGAGTATGCTGTGTGTTGCAGCCTTTATGGCTGCATTAGTTATTGGCCATAGCGTCCCGGCGCTGGCATATGTAAGCGGATAAATTGCAGGCGGCAGCGGGGGGGGGGAATGAGGTTCGAAACGGTGATACTGTCACGATAACCGGCGACATTAACGGAGGTTCTATTGGCACGAGTACACCTGTGATGACCATTACTTCAAATGGAGGCGACGTTACGCTTAGCACCAATACTCTGAATCCAGGCAGCGCCGTACTGTCACTCCAAGACGACAACTCCGTCAGTTTGGGTTATGTAAATTCCCTGGGCAATATGCACGGCCTGACAATTACTGAAACCAGCGCTATCTTGAGCGGCGGTACAACCAGCACCAGCATAGCTCTGACTGATCCAGGAATCACCATTAGAAACGACGCTACCAGCCTAAACCATGCAGTCAGCAATACAGCGGGGCAGAGTTCATGGGGTTATAATGCGCAGGCTGTTGGAGTGAATGCATCAGCATTTGGCGCCGGCGCAGCGGCATCGGGTAATAATTCGGTCGCAATAGGCAACACTGCCAGCGCCACGGCAGCCAATAGCGTGGCCCTCGGCAATGGTTCGGTAGCTAATCAGGCCAACACTGTGTCAGTAGGCTCTGCCGGCGCAGAACGCCGAATCACCAATGTGGCGGCTGGCGTTGATCCGACCGATGCGGTAAACGTAAGACAATTGAATAACCGAATAAATGAAGTCAAGACCCATGCCGACTCCGCAGCAGCTGCGGCAATGGCAGTTCCTACGCCGGATATCCCTGCAGGCAAGAACCTGGCCATGGGCGTACAGACCGCGGAGTTTAACGGCAATTACGCAGTCGGTATCGCTGCTGCCCTTAGGTTGGGCAAAAGCGCTGCGGCAAATATAGGCGCTGCTACAAGCGGCGCCGGGACTGGCGTGCGCGCCGGATTACAGTTCGCATGGTAGTAGAAACAGCGCCTTTGCGCGCGTAACATAGCAGCTTAACATCAGCTTCAGGGACACATCCCTATCTTACTTTGATGGGTGTGTCCCTGATTTTTTAATGAATAAGCAAGAACTCCCTGTGCTCTTGGCACAGGGTTCTTCACTATCGTGACTTCACTCGTATCTCAATGCATCTATGGGATCAAGCAAAGACGCCTTGTATGCGGGATAAAATCCGAAAAATATCCCGACAATACCTGAAAAACCAAAGGCCATAAAAACAGAAAGCAGAGACACGACAGTGCTCCATCCTGCCAGCAGCGACACTATCTTTGAGGCTGATATGCCTATGATGACCCCGGCAAAACCGCCAATCAAAGAAAGAATAAGGGCCTCTATGATGAACTGGAGCCTGATGTCCCAGGTCTTTGCGCCGATCGCCATCCTGACGCCGATCTCCCTGGTCCGCTCAGTAACCGAGACGAGCATGATATTCATAATGCCGATGCCTCCTACAAGCAGGGATACAGAGGCGATGGCTGCAAGCAGAAGGGTCATTACCTCTGTTTGCTGCTCGGCAGCCTGCATCATCTGGGTAAGGTTGCGCACTGTAAAGTCGTTATCCTGTTTCTGACCGATATGGTGCCTCTGTCTCAGCAGTTCGTTTATCTGTTTTTCGGCTGCAGCAAGGTCTTCAGCGCTTTTTGCCTTCACCATAATCATCCTCACCATGCCCGGGAATGCCGTACCGAAGAGCTTCTTCTGTGCTGTCGTCACCGGGACATAGATTGCATCGTCCTGGTCACGTCCACCGGGGTCCTGGCCTTTCGCATCAAGGATACCGATGACCGTAAAGGGCACATTCTTTATCCTGATAATCTGGCCGATGGGGTTGATGCCGCCGAAGAGATTATCAACAACTGTCTGTCCCAGCAGGCAGACCTTGGCCGCGCTCCTGACCTCTTCATCGCTGAAAGGCCTTCCCTCTGTCAGGGGCCAGTCCCTCACAGAGAGCATATTCGTCGTGGTTCCGGTGATGCCGGTAGACCAGTTCTGGTTGCCGTAGACCACCTGTGCCGTCCCGCTGTGTACCGGAGCAACATATAATACGGCTGGACACTCCTTCTGCATTGCATCCGCATCACCTATGGAAAGCGTGGACTGGGTCCCTGCCCCCATCCTGACCCCGCCTGCAGTCGTAGCGCCAGGCGCTACCATGATGAGGTTGCTGCCGATGCTTGCCATCTGATCCCCTATCCTCTGCCGCGCCCCTGTCCCCACCGCCAGCATGGTGATGACCGCACCGACGCCTATGATGATGCCGAGCATAGTGAGGGCGGAGCGCATCTTGTTCACCCTGAGCGCCCTGAAGGATATGCGTATTGTTGAAGGTATATTAATCATGTGTTTCCTGATAATTCATCACTGAGTACAACACCGTCCCTGAAGAATATCCGCCTCCTGCTGAAATCAGCTATGTCCTTTTCATGGGTCACAAGAATAATCGTGATGTTTGACTCTTTGTTCAGTCTCACAAAGAGCTCCATAATCTCAAAGCCGGTCTTTGTATCAAGGTTTCCGGTCGGCTCGTCCGCAAGTATTATGGGCGAGTTGTTCACCAGCGCCCGTGCAATGGCCACCCTCTGCTGCTGGCCTCCTGAAAGCTGGTTAGGGTGGTGGTTTTCCCTGCCTGCAAGCCCGACTTTTGCAAGCGCCGCTAATGAACGCTCTGCCCTCTCATGCGCAGCTATGCTGTCATAGAGCAACGGAAGTTCAACGTTCTCTATGGCTGAAGTCCTCGGCAGAAGATTGAACCCCTGAAACACAAAGCCTATTTTTTTGTTCCGTATGGATGCCAGTTCATCCCTGTTCATATGCGCCACATCAATCCCTTCGAGCAGATACCTTCCGCCTGTCGGCTTGTCAAGACAGCCAAGGATGTTCATGAACGTGGACTTGCCCGAGCCTGAAGGCCCCATGATGGCTATGAATTCGCCTTTCGAAATACTGAGTGAAACATTATTGAGGGCATTCAATGCTATATCGCCGAGCCTGTAGGTCCTGGTGATCTCATGCGTTTCGATAAGGGCCATATCAGAGATGCAGGCGCGGGGCTGAAGACTTGGGCTGAGACTGAGATTGGTTTTCCGTTTTTGCAAGGGACTCGACGATTATTTCCTGTTCATCCCTTATTTCGCCTGAAAGCAGTTCAGTATATGCGCCGTCGCTTATGCCGGTGGTTATTGCGATGCGCTTGGGTTTCTTGTTCTCGAGTACCCAGACCCCGCTGCCCTTTACTTTTTGCCGGGTCATGCCGCTCTTCTCAGAAAGCCGGAAACGGAGGGCCGCATTCGGTATCCTGAGAACATCCTTCCTGCTTGAAACAATAATTGAGACATTAGCGGTCATTCCGGGTTTTAGCTTGAGTTCAGTGTTATCCACCTTGACCACAACGTCATAGGTAACAACATTCTGCACAGTTATGGGCGCGTTCCTGATTTCAGAGACCCTGCCCTTGAAAGGGCTGTCAGGATAGGCGTCAACGGTGAATTCAACCGGCTGACCAACCTGTATCTTTCCGATGTCGGCCTCGGCAACACTCGTGTCTATCTGCATCTTCGTAAGGTCCTGTGCGATATTAAAAAGTGTCGGGGTCTGAAAGCTGGCTGCAACTGTCTGGCCTGTGTCCACGTTTCTGGATACGACGATACCGTTTACAGGAGAGATAATCCTCGTATATCTCAGGTTTGTCTCTGCTATTAGTAAGGCCGCCTCGGTCTGACTGAGCTGTGCCTTTGAAGCTGTCACCTGGGCGCCGGCCGTAACATATGTCGTCTCGGCAGCATCAACGTCGCTTCTTGCTACCAGGCGCTTTGTAAAGAGCTCTGTCTGCCTGTTCAGTGTCCTCTTTGCGTCTACAGAAGCCACTGCCGCCTTCTCTACATTCGCATGCGCGAACATGACGTTCGCTCTTGCCTGCTCCACCTGCGCCTCAAATATCGCCGGGTCAATCTGTGCGATGAGCTGCCCCTTTTTTACAACAGAGTTGAAATCAACAAAGATATTTTTTATTGTGCCTGAGACCTGGGTACCGACAAGCACCGTTGTTACGGCATTGACCGTGCCGGTCGCGGTGATCGACTGTACGATATCGCCTTTGGTAATTTTTTCAGTCCTGAAATTCTGTATGTTTTCATTTTGCCTGAATATGAAATAAGCGCCGGCGCTGAGCGCAATTATCACCACGAATATAATCAATATCTTTTTCATATATTCCTCGCTGGATCAATAAATTTTGCAGGGGCCCGGAAATCGTGTATGTCAGGATGGTGCCGAAGGCGGGACTCGAACCCGCATGGATTGCTCCACACGCCCCTCAAACGTGCGTGTCTACCAAGTTCCACCACTTCGGCACAATGAAAATTTTACTATATTAACACAATGTTTGCAACACGGCGAATTGCCTCATCTAAAATCTACATGAAAGTGAATCGTTGCCTCATTTAAAAAACTATACGAAAAAATATCAAAATAGTCTCTCATAAATCAAAAAT
>PGYF01000112.1 GCA_002839535.1 Nitrospira bacterium HGW-Nitrospira-1 | reverse complement strand
ATCCTGTCTCCCTTTGGAGACCATGAAGGGGAGGTATTGTAAGAGCCTTCAAACGTCACCCTTCGCACATCACTGCCGTCACTGCGCATAAGATAAATCTGGGGACTTCCGCCCCGGTCTGAAACAAATGCAATATGATTGCCGTCAGGGGAAACCGCCGGAGAAACGTCAATACCATATGAAGATGTAAGCTTTTTCAGCGCAAGGTCTTTAAGCGACAGGATAAAAAGATCAGGCGTGCCTTCCTTGCTTGATGACAATGCCACTTTATCTCCCTGTGGGAAAAAATCTCCAGCCATATTTATGCCTTTGGATGCAAAGACCCGCTTTTCCGTCATTATTTGAAAGTCTAACAAATATAGCCCCCATTGTCTACCCCGTTCAGAGGAATAGACAATTTTCGTTCCGTCAGGCGACCAGTGAGGAGTCAGTACTAATTTCCCTTTTAACCCCATCTTTCTAATCTGCTGCCCATCCCAGTCCATAAGGTAAATACCCTTGTCTCCATCATCTTCAGCGACAAAAGCGATTTTTGTCCTGAATATGCCAGGCATACCGGTCAAGGCCTGGTAGATGTCGTTAGCAATATTATGCGCCAGCTGACGCATAAGGTCTTTCCCCGCCTGATACTGTTTGCTCAGAATCGGCCTGACCTCAGAGGTGTCATAAAGATTGATTGTGACTGCCAGGTCTTTCCCGTCACTGACACTCCCCTTTATAACAGCCTCTATGCCCAGAGGTTTCCAGTTCTGAGGATTAAACGCCTGCGCAGGGTCCTCTATATACGACGCCTTGTCAATATACATAAAGAGGCCGGTAAAGATAAGGTCCTCCCTGAGGATTTCGGATATCTCTTTGCCCAAAGCCCCCTCGAGGTCATAGATTGCGATAGGAAGCTTCTTCGATGAAGGGGATGTGATGTCAATGTAGATCTTTGCCTCAACAGCAGTGAAAAGTGAAAAGTGAAAAGTGAAAAGCGCCAGAATAAAAAAGATAATTTTGAATTTTGAATTTTGAATTTTGAATTTTTCCTTCATGGATAGAACCTGATCCCTATTTCCATCTCATATGGCGGAGGAGACACTGGAGACGCCTTTGTAACAGCCTTTAAAACAGACCTGTCAAAAAACAGGTCACCGGAACTCTTCTCTATCGCTATCGCTGTAATCGTCCCATCTTGTCTGATTATCGCTGAGACAACTGTTTCAAGTTCTTTCTCTCCAAACCAAATCCATTCTCGCCATATTTCATCTGATATCTTTGCAATGTACATATCCGTCGGGGTCCCTTTTTGGCCTTCTGCTGCCCCTTGTTTTTCGGAAGGCCTGACAGTGGATTTTGCTACACCTGCCCTCCCCGATATCTCCGCTATTTTTGTTCTGATCTCTTTATTTCGTTTTAGTTTAGCTATAGCTTCGAGTTCGGACATCCTTTCATTAAGACTTTTTTGTTCATTTTTTTTAGTTGTATCAATCATTGTTTTACTCTTTTTAACAGATTTCTCTGTCTCAGACGCGGGTAATTCAACTATTCTGGAGCCGGAGACAGACGGACTTGAACGTTTGACATTTTCAGGGCTCACCAGGCTTACTGTATACGGTGAAGGCATAACAACATTGCGCGAATATTTTATAAGTACAATTGCAAGAACAAGAAAAGTCAGATGTAATAGCGCAGAAAACGCTACAATCTTCCGGATGTTCGGCGCTCTCATTTCAGATCGAGTTTTGGCTCGGTTATCATTCCGAGTTTTTCTATCCCTGCCTCCTTGATCTCTCCCATTACTTCAACCACAAGCCCATAAGGCACATCCTTGTCTGCCTTCAGAAAAACATTGGGGTTCAATTTGCTGATCGCTGCGAGTTTCTGTTTCATTGCAGGCATCGTAACAGAAGTATTATTCATGTAGATAGTTCTGTCTCTTTTTATGGTAATGGCTATTCTTTCCTCGGGCGGCAGGGACTTGCCTTTTGCCTGTGGCAGATTAACATCCACTCCCTGCTGCATCAGCGGGGCTGTAACCATAAAAATGACCAATAAGACAAGCATTACATCCACAAATGGGGTAACATTTATCTCTGAAAGCACCGACCTGTTTCTGCCTGTCCTCATCTGCCTGCCCTTGTAAACAGTTCCAGAAGGTCCTCCGAAAAATCTTCCATGTCTATTATCATCTTTTTGGCCATACTAAGATAATAATTGTATGCAATTACAGCTGGTATGGCGGCAGCAAGGCCAACAGCTGTAGCTATCAGCGCTTCGGCGATGCCTGGGGCGACAATAGCAAGGGAGGCTGAGCCCGCAGACCCAATGCCCTGAAAAGAATTCATGATCCCCCAGAC
>PGYF01000111.1:2423-3437 GCA_002839535.1 Nitrospira bacterium HGW-Nitrospira-1 | reverse complement strand
AAGACATTCAGTCCTGGGATATAAATCTCCAGTATCATTTGAACTGGAGGCTATGGCAGCCTAACTTAACTCTGTGTCCGTGAAAACGGGGGAAGATCACTGACTAAGAAATAACCTCAAAGCCCTGCTCTTCAAAATGAGGGTCAAAAGCAAAAACTTTTCTAATTCCCAGATTACGCATAACCTCAAAACTAACGCAGTCAACAAGGCTTAGTTTTTTTCTCGAAGCAGTTAAAAGGGCGCTTATGCCTGCTTCATGCACCGCCTTATCAATCCATTCAATATTTATCAATGGCAATACGTCTTCCTGAAAAACCCTTAACGGCTCCATGCCAAGCCGCCGTTGTATAAGAGCTAAGCTTTCAACAAGAACATAATTATTAGTGATAAGAATATTCTCCAAGTAAACCAGTTCTTTCCAAAACCTCTTTGCGTTTTGATGATTAGCATCATCTTTATTGAGAATTGCCAAAAAAGCAGATGTGTCGAAGAACACAGTCATTTATTTTCAAATGCCTCTGCGAGATACTTATCGTGTTCTGTGGACAGGTCTTGTAATCCTGAACTGAAGCGTCCCGCTGCCGCAAGAGCCCGCCTGCGCTGTTCCTCAACATCAACCAATACGGCTGATTTAATCATATTATCCACTGCCTGCCTGATAAGTTCTGCTACGGAACGATGACGGCTTGCGGCTATTTTTTTTAAATTTTTTGCCTGTTTTTCTGTTAGCTGTATCTGCGTTCTAATCATATCTGCCTCCTATGATTACACTTATGCTAACATGATAACACGCAAGGTTTGAAGATGTCAAAAATTTATAAATATTTTACGGGGTCAAGTCTTGAAATATAAGTTTTAAGGGTCTTCGCGTAATCGTGTGGGTCATTCTTGTCACAAATCATGTCATTCCACGACCCCCCCTCCGTCATTCCACGACTTGATCGGGGAATCCAGATATTAAATCTTCATACAAATCCTTCCACTCAGGATTCGTTTTTTCAATGAGATCCATTT
>PGYF01000111.1:0-2364 GCA_002839535.1 Nitrospira bacterium HGW-Nitrospira-1 | reverse complement strand
TGGAATGACGAAATCCCGTGTAAACGTTCCATTTGAATCATCTTAAGAATAGCCTTTTTCTAATATTTTTACCCACTCACATCCACGAAGACCCAGTTTTAATTTGGTCACGGTTTACGGGGTCAAGTCTTGTATTCACTATACTACAGCAAGTAAGGTGATAAAGGCGAAAGAAGATGAAAACTGATATTTCAAGACCTGACCCCAAATTGTTCGGTTCCTACGTTACGATACTATTTCGGTTCGGGAATGGGTTTCAGTTTTTGAATGGGTTTCAGTTTTTCAACAGGGATTTTCGGTTCTATAAAGTATTCCCCACCGGGGAGGACTTTTTTTCTACCACGCATTGGGTCAAAATCTTTTGGTTCAAAAATTCTCTCCCCAAGCACAACTGTGTCTTTCTCAACGGTCAGGCGCAGAAACGTCGCCTCTTTTGCCTTGAATACGGCTACACCTGTACCGACCTCCCCTGGCTTCACCTGGGCAAAGGCATACGCGAACTGATATTTCCAGTCCTGAGGCGTAGCAGCGGTGGTAACATAGCCTTTTAAGAGAAAGCCACTTCCCTGCAGGCCACAGTTTTGCGTTATCTGCACCCATACTCTTTGATTTGCGTATGGATTTATCCCCTGCGGCTGATAACTGAATTGTACATCTTTAAAAGTAACACAGTTAGACCACACGCTGTCCTGCGCGTATACGCCGGCAAAGAATAACGATACTATTACTCCTGCCAACGTCAATTTGAGCCATAATTTTTTATGCATAACTCCTCCTTCTGATTATAGAAATGTCCTGTTTTCAATCTGCAGCCTCAATTATGTTTTCCTGTCATTCATACCGCTTAATATACCATCTTTTCGTCCTGAAATCATTGCTTGCGGG
The DNA here is from genome assembly GCA_002839535.1 of Nitrospira bacterium HGW-Nitrospira-1. GTDB lineage: Bacteria > Nitrospirota > Thermodesulfovibrionia > Thermodesulfovibrionales > UBA6898 > JAOUFP01. The sequence continues at coordinate 1,479 of PGYF01000111.1, read as the reverse complement.
TGCTTCAATTTCTTCCTGTCGGGATCTCCATGTTCTTTTTCTATTCGGCGGGATAGGTGAAGGTTACTGTTCCCACGCCGTGAGACCCTATTCCCAGGTTGGAGATGATTATCACGTATTCACCGTTGGTTTGCTGGAATTCCGAAGCGTCCACCGGGTAATTGGCAGTTCCTTTCGTCCTGAAGTAGGAGGTCTTTTTGATGTATTTATTTTCGATACGGTTGGTATCATCTTTGTTGCCCCTGGCTTGCACGATCAATATTCTAAATGGATTGCCATCGCCTCTTATCCTGCCTCCGCCGATCTCCACATCTACGCTGATCAACCCGTTCTCGTCAAGTTTGATGGGAAATTGGACAGAGTAGGGATCGTTCTTTTTCGGCGCATTGTAAAGGGTGAACTTATGCGATTCCACCTTTTTAAGTCTCTTTTGCGTGGAAACCTGCGGGGTGGCTTCAGCAGGGGCTTGTTGTTCAGCGGATGCGCAGCGATCAATCTCACGGTCAAACCTCTCGCCCGGACGACAGTTTGCTATCGGCCTACACAGATTCAAGCGCTCATTCCAATAGTAGTTATTACGGCATTCGCAGCGATTATTCACCCAGACTTGGCCGCCGGTGCAATTAGCAGCGGATGCGCGCTCCGCAGGAGTCGTCCTTTCACGCGGCATTGTGGGTTCTGCGGATGTTTCTTTCCGCTGTGCCGCGGCATCACGTTTTATCCGCTGCCGCTCAGTATCAGTTGTCGTGCTACGGTCTGATTGGATCGGCTGAGTAGTAAGGCAGCCTGTGAATATGAAACTTGTTAAAATCAGCCCGACAGAAAAAAAGACATTTTTCATTTTTCAATCCTCCTTGATTTCCCACATTCAACCTTGAAGCGCAACACCGAAAGATGAAGCGGCCTCAAGCAGTGTTTTGTAACCCAGACATTTTCTGGGTCTCTGGTTAATAAGAGACTCTATGCGAGTCAGTTCCTCCTCCGTTATTTTGCTGAAGTCTGTTCCCTTTGGCAAATACCAGCTGCTTAACCCGTTTGTGTTCTCATTTGTCCCCCTCTGCCATGAGGCATAAGGACGGGCAAAATAGCATTTCGTTGCTACAGCTTCAGTAATCTTCTCATGTCCGGCATTCTCTGTGCCGTGGTCCAGCGTCAATGTCCGCCTGGCCTTCTCAGGCAGCCTTCCAAACCTCTCAATAACAGCGGTGCTTGTCTCTTCCGCTGTCTTTCTCTGTAGTCTTGTAATAAATACAAGACGGCTTTTCCTTTCTACAAGCGTGTTTAATGCTTCCGCGCTCTTTCTGGACACTAAGGAGTCCCCTTCCCAAGGCCCGAACCTGCTTCTCGTGTCCACAGATAGGACCTATCCCCAATCATTGCGCCACTATGAATTAGAAAATGCCAGCATATTTTCCTGTTCCAGCCTGAACTCATTGGGCGTCAGATTTCCCAGTGACCTATGTGGTCGTTCCTGATTAT
>PGYF01000110.1 GCA_002839535.1 Nitrospira bacterium HGW-Nitrospira-1 | reverse complement strand
GTAAATTAAAGGAGGAAAAAATCTTATGGGAAAGAAAGAAAATCGTCGTACTGGAAAAGAACGAAGATCAGGAGAAGACCGCAGAAAATTTAATGACCCGAATTATAAAGGACATGAACGAAGAAGTGGCCAGGATAAAAGAACCGGCGAGGACAGAAGAAAATCCAAGAAATAGCAAAATGTCAAGGGGACCCCCCGTGACAAAAACAATTCATAAGTAAAAAAATATAAAGGTAGTAAAATGAAATAGACTGTCAAGGGGACGGTTCTATTGACAATATTAACCTAAAGGTATAAGATGACCTAAAGAGGTGATCAAGTGCCCAGATATCCCAGACAATACAGTAAAACAGGAATATACCACATCATGCTCCGGGGCAATGAGAGAAAAGATATATTTATTGATAAAGAAGACAAGGGAAAATTCATCAAGATAGTTATTAAAAAGAAAGCGGATGAGGCTTTTAAATTATATGCCTATTGTATAATGAATAATCACCTACACCTGGTTATCAAAGAGCAAAAGGAACCAATATCCCGAATTGTTAAAAAGATAGCCACCAGTTATGCCTACTATTTTAATAAAAAACATAAAAGAGTGGGACACCTCTTCCAGGATAGATATAAAAGTGAAACTATAGAAGATGAGCCTTATTTACTATCTGTAATAAGATATGTCCACAATAACCCCGAGAAAGCAGGGATAGCTAAAAAGGAAAAATATAAATGGAGTAGTTACTCTAACTATATTGACATATTAAATCATCATACAGAAATTCCTGAGATAAAAGAAATACTGGAAATATTTTCCTTAAATACAAAAAAAGCACTAAAAGAATTTATTGATTATGGTAATAAGTATGAAGAAAAGAACTTTCTTGAGATGAAAGAGACTATAGAATCTGAAATAGATGAAGAAAATGTTAACGAATATATAAACGGGTATCTGAAGTCAAGAAACTTAAAAAAAGAGGAATTGAAAAAAAGAGAACATACTAAACAAAAAGAAGATTTGATCCAACAATTAAAAAAAAGATCGAATTTATCAAAAAGGAAGATAGCTATTTTAATTGGAGTAAATCGGGAAACAGTGAGAAGAGTGTCAAAAGAACCGTCCCCTTGACAAAAGAACCGTCCCCTTGACATATTGACATACAGATAAACCTATGTTATGCGGCTGTCTCGAGACGCCGGAACCACTTGAAACAAGCCGAGAAAGGCCTCTAAATTCAAGTTCAACCGGGAGTTTCGTACCGGGAATGACTGGGGCGTTCGACGCGCAAGCGCTCGACGGTCGTCAAGTAAAAGGAGGAACACAGCCATGACCATGGAAACCAGAACCCTGGGTAGGACTGACCTCGAGGTCGGTGTGATCGGGCTCGGCACCGAGCATCTGATCGATAACTGCGAGAACATGGATGCGGTGCTCGACCTGGCTGTGCCGGCCGGAGTGAACTATATCGATCTGGTCTACAACGACCCCTCGGAAGCGCATTCCGATTATTGGGAAGCCATCGGCCCGGCCATTCGCCGTAATCGCGAACGCCTAATGCTCTGCCTCCACTGGGGATTCGTTTACCACGAACCGGTTGATCACTGCCAGCGCTGTTTTGATCAGGCCCTCGACCGCCTGGGAAACGGCTACGCTGAGATCGCCATGCTCACTATGGTCGATACCGAGTCGTTGTGGCAGAACTGGGCGATGCAGGGGATCGAACGACTTGATCGGTACCGGCACGACGGTCGCGTCGGGTTCATTGGCCTCAGCAACCACGACCCCGCGGTCGCCCGCACGGCAGCTGAGTCGGGTTTGATCGATGTTCTCATGTTCCCGGTTAATCTCTACCAACACCACGGGGACCATGAGCGGGCGGCGCTTCTGGAGACCTGCGCTAAAAATCGAGTCGGCGTCGTCGCCATGAAGCCCTACTATGGTGGCATGCTATTGCAGAGAGAGGGGTCTCCCACCAGCATCACGCCGGCCCAGTGCCTGCACTATGTCCTCTCACAGCCCATCGCCACGGCCGTGCCCGGCCCCCGGAACGCTGACCAGATGCGCCATGCTCTCAGCTACCTGATGGCATCTGCTGAGGAGAAGCGAGCCACCCCTCTGCACGACGAGCTAAAATATTGGCTCCGGGGGCAGTGCGTGCGGTGCAAACACTGCCTCCCCTGCCCACAGGACATCCCCATTCCCAGCGTCATCTACTACCTAAATTATGTCGAGTACTATGGACTAACGCCGTTTCACCAAAAATTTAACCGGGAGTTGTACCTCTCCCTGCCGGCGAAAGGTTCAGACTGCATCGAGTGCGAAATTTGTATCGAGCGCTGCCCGTTTGATGTGGACATCATTGGCAAGATGCGCCGCGCGGTGGAGGTTTTTGAGACCGCT
>PGYF01000109.1 GCA_002839535.1 Nitrospira bacterium HGW-Nitrospira-1 | reverse complement strand
TGGAAATGGTAAACTGAATTCCCAGTACTATGGTAAACAGAATTCCTATGGTAATGGTAAACCAAATTCCCATCAGGATGGTAAACAGAATTCCCATTTTAGAGAAACTCCTGTATAGTTTTAGAAAACTTATACAGGAGAGAGGAAATGAAAAAGAAAAAAATGTACCAAAAAATACAAGCTTTTAAAAGACAAGGATATTGTAGGAATGAAATTGCCTCAAGACTTGGGATAGATCCTCAAACGGCGGCCAAGTATTATCTCATGGATGAGAAAGAATTTAGGGTGTATCAGCAAAAGCAGATGTTTCGGGATAAGGCCTTACAAGAGCATGAGAAAGATATCCTACAAGTGTATGAAAAGAATGAATTTAAAAAGCTGAATATGTCTGCGGTATATGATTATCTGGAAGAGAGATACGGTAGTCTCCCGGGGAATGAACAGACCCTGCGTAATTACATCCGTTATCTTATCCGGGCCGATAAGCTTAAGTTAAATGAATCCATCAGGATCTATAGCAAGGTTCCGGAATTGCCCTTCGGGAAACAGATGCAGCTTGATTTTGGCCAGTACCGCTTGCCAAGCGGTCTCAGGCTTTTCATCTTCGCTGCCTTGCTTTCGGCCAGCCGCTATCGCTACATCACTTTCCAGGACCATCCTTTTAATACTGAAGAGGTCATTTGTCACCTGCTTTCCTGTTTTGACTATTTCGGGGGAGTGCCCCGGGAGATGGTCATTGATCAAGATCGTTTAATGGTAGTGAGTGAAAACGCCGGGGATATCATCTACACCGCTGATTTCCGATATTTTATCCAAGAGCAGGATATCAGGATATATGTCTGCCGGAAGGCAGATCCTGAAAGCAAAGGAAAGGTGGAAAACCTGATCAAGTATGTCAAGCGTAATTTCCTGAGTATCAGAGATTTCAAGCGGGTCGAGGAGGCTAATGAAGGGGCCTTCAGATGGCTCAAAAGGAGGGCCAATGGCAAGATATCCCAGGCTACCCAGAAGATACCGGCCCTGCTCATTGAACACGAAAGGAAAAAATTAAGACCGGTCTGCCCCTCCCTCTTTGGAAAATCTTCCCTATCAGAAAGAGAAGAGAGAAATGTCAACGAAAAAGCCTGCATATCCGTCCATGCCTGTAACTATCAGTTACCAGCCAAGTACCAGAAAAAGACGGTGGAGATCTATCAGAGCAAAGAGCAGCTCTTTGTCTTTGACCTCTACACCGGGAAAGAGATTGTCACCTATCCACTTTCTGCTATACCCGGAAAAACCATCAGTAAAAGGGAATTTAAGCGGGAGAAAGAAAAAACAGTCCAGGTATTGAAGACCTCGGTTTTACAGATGTTTGAGGGAGAGAACTGGAAGCGATTCAGCACAAAAAATTTTAAAACCTTTTCCCGCTATACCAGAGACCAATGCCTGGAGGCCAAACGCTACTTTACAGATAAGGATATCAAGATGGAGATACTTGATCGGGCCCTGCTCTTTTGTCTGGAGAATGATACCCCTAGTTTTGCCAACCTAAAGGATACTTATGACTATTTTAAGCGGGAACAGGAAAGATTAAAGACCATCCAGAAAGAAAAAAAGGCACCTGTTCCTCTATATCAAGGGGAACATTCCCCATTTAAAGTCAGCCAAAGAAGCTTATCGGTTTACCAGGGAATCATCAGAAAGAGAGAGGGGGCGGTCATATGAAAGCCTATCAACAGACCTTGAGTTTCTTAGACACCCTGAAACTAAGAGGATTGGCCCACCGCCTGGATGAGATAATCCATGATGCAGAAATGGATAAAACCTCTTATTTGACTTTTTTAAATACTCTCTTATCCGTTGAGATTGAGTATCGCATCCAACGACGGGTAGAGAGAAATATGACCGCGGCCCATCTGCCGGTGCTAAAGAGAATGGATCAGTTTGATTTTGGCCGGGTCAAGGGGATAGGAAAATCACAAGTAGCCAATCTCTTAGACTGCCGTTGGATTGATAATAAAGAGAATCTTTTGTTTTTTGGTCCCCCTGGTATCGGCAAAACAAATTTGGCCATTGCCTTTGCTGTAGTGGCGGTGGAAAAAGGATATAAAGTTTGTTTTGAGAGGATCACCAACCTGATCAAGCTTTTGAAAACAGCTGAGATCCAGAAGGCCTCTGAATACAGAATCAGGAGAATCATGAAATCAAACCTGGTGATTATTGATGAAATCGGGTATACACCCATTGAGAAAAGGGAGGCCAATCTCTTTTTTAATTTGATCAGTGAAATGTATGAGAAAGTATCTCTCATTATTACTTCCAATAAAAGTTTTGACTCCTGGGCTGAGATGATGGGTGATAGTGTCATGACCACAGCACTTTTGGATCGCTTGTTACATCATGCCAGGATTTTTAACCTGGAAGG
>PGYF01000108.1 GCA_002839535.1 Nitrospira bacterium HGW-Nitrospira-1 | reverse complement strand
TGACGAAATCCCGTGTAAACGTTCCATTTGAATCATCTTAAGAATAGCCTTTTTCTAATATTTTTACCCACTCACATCCACGAAGACCCAAAGTTTTTTTTTCACATGTCCCCACAGTAATTGCATTTTTCGGGTTATTTTTCATGCTTATGATTATTCCTGTAGACCTCGATAGCTGCATCAGGACACATGTTTGCGCAGATTGCGCATCCAGTGCATTTTTCAGGATGTTCCACAACCGCAGGGAAAAACCCGCTTTTATTAAAATGATTACTTATTGTAATAACGCCGACAGGGCACGCTTCTGCACAGTATGCGCACCCCTTACAGCGCTCAATCGCTATTTTTATACCGCCCTTCATTTCTCCCTGCCGAGAAGCTCTTCAGCGTGTCTCAGGGATGTTTCTGTTGACGTCCCGCTCAGCATCCTGGCGATCTCATCGAGCCTCTCCCTGCCGTCTATTTCCCGGACATTAACAATAACTCTTTTGTCTTTGTCTTTTTTCTCGATCTTCAAGTGAAAATCACCGAGGCTTGCTATTTGTGGAAGATGGGTTATGCAGAGGAGTTGATGCCTTCCGGAGATGGCGCGCAGTTTTTTCCCGACGCTCTCTGCGGTTCTGCCTCCTATGCCCGCGTCAACCTCGTCGAAGATCAGGACAGGGAGGCTGTCTACTTCAGCCAGTATGCTTTTTAGGGCAAGCATGACCCGCGAAAGTTCTCCGCCGGAGATTATCCTTGAAAGCGGTTTCAGCGGTTCACCGGGATTTGCCGAAAAAAGAAATTCAATACGGTCCATACCATAAGAATTGATGATATATATTCCGTCATGGTCTTTTTCCTGATGCATATCTATTTTGAATGCCGGGTCCCCGAAGGCGAGGTCTTTCAGATTGGCGATGATGAGCTCTTCAATTTTTCGGGCGGTTTTCTTTCTCTTGTCTGTCAGAAGCTGTGCTGCCTGCAGAAGGGCTTCTTCTTTCATCCGGAGATCTGTCCGCAAAGAAGCCAGCCTTTCATCAGAAGACTCCAGGGACTTCAACTCTTCTTCTGCCTTATCTCTGTAATCCATTATCGCCCTGAGGCCTTCTCCATATTTTTTTTCGAGTTTTCTGAACAGTTCAAGCCTGTCTTCAACCGCCTCCAGTTTATTGGGGGGAACGTCATACTTCTCCCTGTATCCCCGTAATGCTATCCCTGCATCCTCAATAAGGGGCAAAGATGATTCGATCATTCCCAGTGTTTCCTCAACGCTGGGGTCAATTGCATACATCTCCCGCAAGCGCAATAATGCCATGGAAAGCTGTTCAGTGCATGAGTTATCTGATGAATAGAGCAGCGAGTATGAAGTTTCTGTCAGCTCATTTAGTTTGGACAGGTTGGAAAGTATATGCCTTTCTTCTTCGAGGGTCTCCTTTTCTCCAGCCTTCAATGAAGCAGTGTTGATCTCATTTACCTGGTATTGCAGCAGATCAAGCCTGTAGGCCCGTTCTTTGACTTTTGTTTCGAGTTCGTCTATTGCAGTTTTGATTGACTGCACCTCGCGAAAGAGTAAACCAAAGGCGTCAAGTTCATTACGGAGTCTGCCATAGGAATCAAGCATTGACCGCTGTTTTTCTGCCTTTAGAAGGCTCTGATGCTCATGCTGACTGTGGATGTCAACAAGGGACTTGCCTATTTCAGAGAGTGTCTGCAGGGTTACCATCGTATCATTTATAAAGGCCCTGCTCTTGCCTGACGAAGAAAGGGTTCTGCGAAGGACAATATCTTCCGAAATATCTATGCCGATATCCGGCAAGGGAACAGAATCATCGAGTTCAAACCAGGCCTGTACTGAGCCCTCTTTTTCCCCTGACCGTATCATATCCGTCTGGGCCCTGTCTCCCAGGGCGAGCCCCAGTGCGTCAACGACAATAGACTTGCCTGCGCCGGTTTCACCGGTAAGAACATTCAGCCCGCCCCTGAAGCTGATTGACAGGTCGCCTATTATCGCAAGGTTTTTGATCCTGAGTTCTTTCAGCATGTTCCCTGTAAATATAGCATAAAACATTACTTGTTGGGCCGCGTGTGATGCGAAACGTATTTGCGCCCAACCGTCTCGCTGTCTCAGCAGCCGATAGGCCAATATCTTCGCTACTCATGCCGCAGAGCATCAATGGGATCGAGCCTGGCCGCGCGTCTTGCCGGAAAGTATCCGAAGATCACACCGATCGCAGCGGAAAACAGGAAGGAAAGCAGGTTGATGCCTGGGTTGAAGATGTAGGGAACCTGCATGAGGCGAGCCACGACAAACGAAACTGCTGTCGCCAGAGCGATGCCGACCAATCCACCCAACGATGAGAGCACCACGGCTTCTACGAGGAATTGCATAAGCACATCATACTCGAGAGCGCCGATGGCGAGCCGAACGCCGATCTCACGGGTGCGTTCCGTGCTGTAGGAGTAATGCTTAAGCCTGATAATGCGGCTCACCTCCTCAAGCGCCGCCTGAACATCTTTCAGCGCAGGGGTAATCGCCGC
>PGYF01000011.1 GCA_002839535.1 Nitrospira bacterium HGW-Nitrospira-1 | reverse complement strand
TCAGAGGGCATGCTTGATGCGGGGGTCAAGCCGGACAATGACAGAATAAATTTGTTTTGACTTTTGACGCCCTGTGCTCTTGGCACAGGGTTCTTCACACCTTATTTAAAATATGCCCGAGCTTCTTTTTCTTTGTCTTCAGATATACGAGATTTTTCTCATGAGGTTTTATCTCCATCGGGACACGTTCAACTACCTTCAGTCCATAGCCCTCAAGCCCAACGATCTTCTTGGGATTATTGGTCATCAGGCGCATCTTTCTAATTCCAAGGTCAACCAGTATCTGTGCGCCTATGCCGTAATCTCTCAGGTCTGCCTTAAAGCCCAGCTTGATATTCGCCTCGACAGTATCAAGGCCTTTGTCCTGAAGTTCATAGGCCTTCAATTTATTGACCAGCCCAATGCCGCGGCCTTCCTGCCGCATATATAATATGACTCCATGCCCGTTTTCCTCTATAATCTTCATTGCCTTGTGTAGTTGTTCTCCGCAATCGCACCTTCTTGAGCCAAAGACGTCTCCGGTAAGGCACTCAGAGTGCACCCGTACAAGGACCTCATCACCCGTCCGGATTTCACCTTTGACCAGCGCAATATGAATATTTTTGTCCAGGTCATTTGAATAGGCAATGGCGGTAAATTCCCCCCCGTATTCCGTAGGCAGTTTTGTTGTAGAAACACGGCGCACAAAACGTTCGGTCCTTATTCTGTGTTGTATAAGGTCTTTAATGGTAACAATCTTTATATTATGCATCCCGGCAAACTCTAAAAGCTCGGGCACTCTGGCCATTGTGCCGTCATCGTTCATGATCTCGCATATGACGCCTGAGGGACTGAGACCCGACAGTCTCGCAAGATCAACAGACCCCTCGGTCTGACCCGCCCTTTGCAGCACGCCACCAGACTTTGCCCTAAGTGGAAATACATGCCCTGGCCTTGCAATATCCTCTGCTTTTGTAAGGGGATTGATCGCCGTCAGTATGGTAGCCGCCCTGTCGGCAGCGGAAATGCCTGTTGTAACGCCCTTTTTTGCTTCTATTGAAACAGTAAATGCAGTGCCGAAAGACGAAGTATTATCAGCAGTCATCATCGGCAGCCTGAGTTCTTCCGTCCTTTCCGGAGTCAGGGAAAGACAGATAAGTCCCCTGCCGTATTTTGCCATGAAATTGATCGCCTCGGGGGTGACCTTCTCAGCCGCCATGCAGAGATCGCCCTCGTTTTCGCGGTCTTCGTCATCTACAAGGATCACCATCCTGCCATTGGCAATATCCTCGATTGCTTCATCTATTGTGTCATTAAGCAAACCCTTCCCGCAAAAGAGTATCCATAAAACCGGCGTCATGACCCTTGCCCAGGAATTTTGAAACATATTTACCCAAAATATCAACTTCAATATTGACTGCATCCCCTGGGCCTTTAAAGCCAATGGTCGTCAGATGCGCCGTATGTGGAATAATAACGATCGAGAACCCGTCCTTAAATACCTCGACTACCGTAAGGCTTATGCCGTCAACCGCAACAGACCCTTTTTCTACAAGAAAATCAGCAATGCGGCCTTCTGTCCTGATAACGATCCTGCAAATGTCTCCTGTCAGGGTCTTTGCTTTTATCTTTCCAACACCGTCTATATGTCCGGTGACGAAATGACCTCCCAGCTTTGCATCCAGCCTCAAGGCCGGTTCCAGGTTCACCCTGTCCTTTATCTTTAACTGCCCGACATTCGTTGACCGAAGCGTCTCATCGGAAAGATCAAATGAAAGCGTATTGCCCTTTATCTCTACAACCGTCAGGCAGGTCCCGTTCACCGAGATACTGTCTCCCAAGGCTGCGTCATGGACAAGAGTCTTTGCCTGCAGCGCAAGGCGGGCGCCATTGTCTTTTTTGGTCAGGGAGACTATCTCTCCCATCTCCACAATCAGACCGGTAAACAATCAATAGTCCTTTTCCATGACAAAATCCAATTTTTTCTGATAATACCCCCAGAAATCCACTGTCTCCGACCAGGTCGCCTTGACATACACAAATTTGTTGACTATTTTGATTTCCAGATTTTTTTCACTAAGCGGCACATTCAATTCCGCTGCATTATCCATAATATTTTTCCTGAGACCGCCTGTATTTCCGTATTCTCCGATAGAACCCGAGTCCAGCTTCATAAAATCCTTTGTAAAAGCGCCAAGCTTATAATAACGGTAGTACGGCTTGCCGAATGAAATCCCTGCAAATACAACAGCAACAAGAACAAATAATAAAAAAACCCCTTTCACAAAGCCTCTGTTTCCGATCTTTTTCATCATCTTATCAGCCTCCCTATACGGCTAAAGCGGACCCATGTCCTGTCGCTGGCCCATGACCAGTATATTATCATCGCCTTTCCTTTTATCATGGAAAGATCGACAAATCCCCAGAATCTGCTGTCATAGCTTTGGTCCCTATTGTCTCCCATAACAAAGACCCTGTCTTTTGGCACAGTAACAGGCCCGAAATTATCCCTTCCATCCATGCCGGCAGGTTTAATAAAACTGTCCACATGCTGTGTATATGGCTCCACAAGCCTGCGGCCGTTCACAAACAAAGTCTTGTCTTTTGATTCGATGCTGTCCCCCTCTACGCCGATGACCCTTTTGATAAAATCCCGTGTCGGGTCTTCAGGATACTTGAAAACTATGACGTCACCTCTTTGGGGGTTTCTCAGCCCCGGCATGTTGAAGAGATGAATATTTGTAAAAGGCACATCAACAGGAGTTCCCAGCAGAAACTTATTTACCAGGAGATGGTCTCCTACCTGGAGCGTAGGGATCATCGAGCCTGAAGGGATCTTAAAGGCCTGTATAACAAAGGTTCGTATGACGAGCGCTATGGCAAAGGCAACAAGGATCGCCTCTATCGTCTCTCTTAAGCTGGATTTTTTTTTCTGTTTTTTCATTTTAATTTCAGAACCGCCAAAAAGGCCTCCTGGGGGATTTCGACCCTTCCGACCTGCTTCATTCTTTTCTTGCCCTCCTTCTGTTTTTCCAGAAGCTTGCGCTTGCGCGTTATATCACCGCCGTAACACTTGGCCAGGACGTCCTTTCGTATGGCCTTTACTGACTCCCGGGCGATAATCTTATTTCCTATGGCCGCCTGGATCGCAACTTCGTACATCTGCCTGGGGATGATCTTTCTCAATTCCTCAGTCAGCTGCTTCCCCTTATAATACGCCTTGTCCTTGTGAACTATCAAGGAAAGCGCATCTACCACTTCGCCGTTGAGGAGTATATTCAACTTCTCAAGATTCGATTTCCTGTAGCCGAGGAACTCATAATCCATGGAGGCATACCCTTTTGACAGGGACTTCAGTCTGTCATAAAAATCCCAGAGTATCTCGTTCAGGGGCAGTTCATATTCGACCTTTATTTTGTCTTTGCCGATAAAATGAAAGCCCTTCTGGCTGCCTCTTTTCTCCTGGCACAGGTCCAGAATTGGGCCGATAAAATCTTTTGGAAAAAAAAGAGTCACTAGGACAAATGGCTCTTCGATCATCTCGTATTTTTCAGGGAGTAATGCAGGGTTTTCTATGAGAATGACCTTGCCGTCTGTCTTTGTCACCCGGTAAACAACTGTCGGGGCGGTGCTTAAGAGCGACAGGTCGAACTCACGTTCAAGCCTCTCCTGTATGATCTCCATATGCAGCAGGCCAAGGAAGCCGCACCTGAAGCCAAAGCCCAGCGCAAGCGATGTCTCAGGTTCATAGTTAAAAGAGGAATCATTCAGCCGCAGTTTATTGAGCGCGTCCCTGAGATTTTCGTATTGATGCGAAGCTGTTGGATAAAACCCGCAAAAGACCAGGGGTTTTATGTCCTTATAACCGGGACAAGGCTCGCTTACAGGGTTTGCGGGATCGATAATTGTATCGCCGATCTTCGTATCAGTCACGCTCTTTATGCCGGCTATAACATATCCGACCTCTCCTGCTGAGAGTTCATCTACAGGCGCCATCTTCGGAGAAAATACTCCAACTTGAGAGACTTCAAATGTAAAGTCAGTCGCAAGCAGCCTGATCTTCTGTCCGGCCTTTATCCTGCCGTCAAAAACTCTTACCAGGACAATGACCCCCTGATAGTTATCAAACCATGAATCAAAGAGCAGCGCCTTGAGGGGCTTGTTCTCATCACCGGAAGGCGGCGGCGACTTTTTTACTATAGCCTCGAGAATCTCCCTGGTCCCTATGCCTTCCTTTGCGCTTGCGAGAATCGCCCCTGAACAGTCAATGCCTATGGCGTCTTCTATCTGCTCCTTCACTTTTTCAGGCTCGGCGCCGGGAAGGTCTATCTTGTTGATGACAGGTATGATCTCAAGGTCATGCTCCACGGCAAGATAGGCGTTTGCGAGGGTTTGGGCCTCAACGCCCTGTGTGGCGTCAACGACAAGAAGCGCTCCTTCGCAGGCGGCAAGACTCCGTGAGACTTCGTATGAAAAATCAACATGCCCGGGCGTATCTATCAGATTGAGGATATACTCATTACCATCATCAGCCTTGTAGAGAAGCCTTACTGCATGGGCCTTTATGGTAATGCCTCTTTCCCTTTCAAGGTCCATTGAATCCAGCACCTGTTCGGTCATCTCCCTGGCGCTCAACGCCCCTGTATATTCAAGAAGCCTGTCGGCAAGCGTGGATTTGCCATGGTCTATATGCGCTATGATCGAAAAGTTGCGGATATTCTTTGACATTTAAAATCTGTGAGGGGAATTCTTTGCTGTTTTCATGAAAACAAGGCTTGCGGCCCCGACTACCCCTGCCTCATCTCCGAGGGAAGAAGGGATAATCTTTACGGAATCAAAAAGATATTTTAACGCCCTTCTTGATGCCTCCCTGATCGCCTCCTGAACATATATGTTCCAGGCTCCAACAAGGCCTCCGGCCAGTATTATAGCTTCAGGACTTAATATATTTATGATATTTGCAAGGCCAACCCCAAGCGCCCTGCCTGCATCTCTCAATATCTCCCTGGAGAGTATGTCTCCCTCAAGCGCTGCGTTGTAGATATCCTCAGGGGTTATTTTATAGATACTCCCCTTGCAGCACTCTTTCAGGATACTCTCGGAGCCTTTTTCGAGCATTGCTACAGCCCGGGCGATCATTGCCCGCGCAGAAGCATAATTTTCAAGACAGCCTGTATTCCCGCAGGGACATTTTTCGCCCTCAGCGTTTATACTCATATGCCCTACCTCTGCAGAGGCATCGAGCAGCCTGCCTTTATGGATAATGCCGCCGCCTATGCCTGTCCCCAGCGTCAGGAGCACAAAGTTCTCAAAATTTTTCCCGGCCCCGCTCACCTTTTCGCCGAGCGCCGCAACATTTGCGTCGTTTTCTATAAAAACAGGCACATGAAATTTTTGCTGTATCCCGCGGATAAGGTCCAGGCCTTCAACAGCGCGCAGATTTGGAGAGCTGAAAACCCTGCCGTTATTTCTGTCAATAATCCCGGCAACACCCAGCCCTATCCCAATGATCTCGCTGTTACTAACCTCTTCTATACATTCCAGCAGAGGGCCGAATACCTCTTCGGAAGAAGATTTCTTTATCTTCCTTGCGATCTCGCCCTCTTCGGAAACAAGGGCAACCCTAAGATTGGTTCCACCGAGATCAATTCCTATTGCATATTTCTTTGACATTATCATTCGAGGATTCTTTTGAAGTTTGAAATTTTATCACAAATCAGCATAAGGAGTAAAGGAGCCCACAGTGCGTCTTAACGGGGTAAATATTGAACACAGGAAACCGCCATATGAAACTACTTATGAAATTTAGAAGGGCTTGATATATAATAGAGAAAATCCGGCGCACCACAAACTTATTTTACCATGATAGAAATATTAAAAGAGCACAGATGGGTCTTTGATATCCTTGACATCACCCTGATGTCACTTATCCTGTATCGCCTTCTTCTCATTGTGAAAGGGACCAAGGCTGCACAGATGATGATAGGGCTCGGCATCCTGCTCCTTGCCTCACTGGCGTCCAGGTACCTGGAACTCTACACCATAGACTGGCTTGTGCAGAGTTTCTGGGCACAGATCGTGATAGCCGTGATCGTCCTGTTTCAACCTGAGATACGAAGGGCGCTTGCCCATATGGGCGAAGCCCAGTTTTTAAATTTCGCTTCTGCAGAGGGACTGAAATCACTGGAAGAGATCGTCAGGGCTTCGGTCTCGCTGGGGAACAGAAAGACCGGCGCTCTCATGGTTATTGAACGGGAAACAAGCCTGAAGGACTTTGTCGAGATCGGAACAAGCCTTGATGCGCGCGTTTCCAAAGAGCTGCTGCTGAGCATTTTTCATCCCACCTCGCCGATCCACGACGGGGCAGTAATAATTAAAGGAAACAGGGTTGTTGCAGCAGGCTGTTTTCTTCCGATAACGCTCAGTTCTGAATTGAGCAAGGCGCTGGGAACAAGACACAGGGCCGGCATCGGTCTGACTGAAGAAACCGATGCAGTCGCCATTATCATTTCAGAAGAGACCGGTTTTATATCGGTTGCACTCAACGGCAAGATTGAGGAGAAGATAGATATGGGGGCGTTGAGAGATATGCTGACAGATATTTTTACCGTTAAAAAGAGTAAAAAATGAAGAAACTCTTCACTGAAAATTCTGGGCTGAAGATATCCGCTGTGCTGATCTCTGTCTTTTTATGGTTTTTCGTGACGTCCAAAGGACAGTCGGAGATTACCCTTGATATACCTTTGGAGTTTAAGAATATCCCTTCGGATATCGGGATAGTAAATACCAGCGTCAAAACCGTCAATGTGACTGTCAGTGGACATGAGAGGCCGATGAAAAATCTGAAGGCCTCTGATGTAAGGGTATATGTTGATCTCGGCAAGGCCAAAAAAGGCGAGAATGCGTTTTCTGTAAACAAGGCTGATATCAAACTTCCCTATGCATTATCTGTGTTGAATATAACCCCTTCAACTGTCAGGATAAAGCTGGATGAGACAGATTCAAAAATAGTCCCTGTCAAACCTGTATTGACCGGAAATCCCGAGGGTGGATTTGTTGTAAGATCAATCAAAGTCGAGCCGGAGAGTGTGGTTATAAAGGGCCTGAAGTCTGCTGTGAGAAAACTGCGTGTTGTGGAAACAGAGCCCCTGGATATTACTGATTCAAATAAAACAATAACCCAGGAATTGAGTATTGATACAGGCGGGGTAAATGTAACGCCTGTTGTAGATACAGTAAAAGTTACAATAAATATATCGGAGAGATGAAAATGAGACTATTTGGCACAGACGGCATTCGTGGAAGGGTAAACACATACCCGATGACGCCTGAAAACGTCCTCAGGATAGGGATGGCTGCAGCGATCGTGCTTGGGAAAAAACATCATGGCAGGAATGCGGTGCTGATCGGAAAGGACACCCGTCTTTCCGGATATATGATAGAAAGCGCGCTGACCTCGGGTATTTGTTCGATGGGCATGAATGTTACGCTTGTCGGTCCTCTGCCTACGCCGGGCATCGCGTATCTAACGAGAACTCTCCGGATTGACGCAGGGGTTGTGATATCAGCATCGCATAACCCTTTTTATGATAACGGGATAAAGTTTTTTTCCTATAACGGGTTCAAACTCCCTGATGACGTCGAAAAAAAGATAGAAGAACTTGTGAAGGACAATTCTCTTGAACGATACAGGGCCAGGGGTGAAGAAATAGGGAAGGCGTATCGGCTCGATGATGCAACAGGCCGTTACATGGAATATATAAAATCAACGCTGAAAAAAGGCGCGGCCTTTGAGGGTATGAAGGTCGTTATAGACTGTGCAAACGGAGCTTCGTATAAAACTACGCCATTGCTTCTCAGGGAGCTTGGGGCCGAGGTGATCTCGATAAACGACAAGCCTGACGGCATAAACATAAACAACAGGTGCGGCGCCCTGCATATGGAGGGGCTCCGGAATGCGGTCCTCCAACATAAGGCGGATGCCGGAATCGCCCATGACGGAGACGCCGACAGGACTCTCCTCTGCGATGAAAAGGGCAGTATCATAGACGGCGACCGGATCATGGGGATGTGCGCTGTTGATATGAATGCAAGAGGCGAACTGAAGAAAAGCACGGTTGTCTCTACGGTCATGAGCAACCTCGGGCTCGAAAAATATCTCGAAAAAAACAACATAAGGCTTTTGAGGACAAAGGTAGGAGACCGTTATGTTGTTGAGAAAATGCTTCAGGATAATTGCAATTTTGGAGGGGAGCAGTCAGGCCATATCATATTCCTTGATTACAATACCACCGGCGACGGCCAGATTACCGCTGTACAGGCGCTTAACCTTATGAAGAACAAAAACGTATCTCTTTCAAAACTGGTCTCTCCGATAAAACTTTTCCCCCAGGTGCTGATGAATGTCGAGGTCGGCAAGAAACAGGACATTAGAGCAGTCCCTGCTGTTATGGATGCACTACGGGCGGCAGAACAAAAATTGGCAGGCAGGGGAAGGATACTCGTCAGACCCTCCGGGACAGAACCGAAGATACGGGTAATGCTTGAAGGTGATGATATCAAACTGATAAACAGGATCGGCAGGGACGTCTCGAAAGTCATCCGGGAAAATATGCAGTAGCGTAAGGAACACCCCTCTTTGCAAAAGAGGGGCTGGGGGAGATTTTCTGATAATGAGTGTGACCTGATGCAGCTTCTGCTTTCTTTTCTCTCAGGGGCGCTGTTTTTTTCTCTTTTCAGTTATTTTCCATTTTCGATTATTGTCCTATTTGTTTTTGTTGCGGCCTTCCTGACATGGAAAAGAAAAATCCTGCTTGTCCTTTTTATCGTAATCGGTATTTTTTATGCCTTCCTGCGATACTCTCCTGCTGAGGACATGCCTTATCCCTGGGGCAAAGAACTGCGAGTCACAGGTGGGTTTACTCAGGGGAATGCGCCGGTACCCGGCAAAAATATCCAGACCTTTGTTGTCGATACTGCATGGGACGATGAAACAGGGGAAGAGGAAGAAGTCCTGCGTGACAAAGAAATAGGGCTTTCTGCTGATTTTGCTGTTGACTATGATGACAGATATGAACTGCTTCTGGAGACTGGGAAAGACAGGACACGGTTAAATCCCGGGCAGCTATGGAAGAGCCGTTTGTTTGCTAAAGTCATAACTGTTGAAGATGCAGCAGAGGCGCCAGTCTCACTTTTTTCCGTCTTTGACAGACAAAGAGGTTCCCTCAACAGATATATCTCCGGGAGGTTTAACGAGGATTCAGCAGCCCTGATTTCCGCGCTTACTACCGGTGAGACGTCGAACCTGAGCGATGAAACAAGAGACGCCTTTAACGCTGCAGGGCTGGCGCATATACTTAGCATCTCAGGAACACACTTTGGCCTGTTTTCGGTGATGCTCTTTGGCCTGTTCGGGTTTTTGATAAAGAGACTCCCCTACCAATATCTGCAAAGGCTGACAATCTATCTTTCGCCTTCGCAGGCAGCTGCCCTTCTAAGCATTCCGTTTATGATTATGTACCTGGGTATTTCAGGAGGCAGTATTCCCGCGGTGAGATCTTTTATCATGATAAACCTTTTTCTCTTCGGCCTTCTTATCGGCAGGAGTGGATTCTGGCTGAATTCCCTGCTATGCGCCGCTGTTGTACTTGTGGTATGGGACCCTGAGGTGATATCGAATTTGTCTTTTCAACTCTCATTTATCGCGGTGCTTTTTATAGGCTTTTCCCTTGAAAAGAAAGAGGCGGTTGAGGAGGTTTCAGAGCCCGAAGGAAAGAGAGGACGGATTGTCCGATATATAAAAAATGCGGTCATGCTTTCTGTTGCTGCATCCCTGGGAACAGCTCCTCTTGCAGCCTATTATTTCCATTATGTCTCTCTTATCTCTCCCCTGTCCAACCTGGTGGTTGTGCCAATAATAGGGTTTGTGCTGGTCCCGTTGTCATTAATATCGTCGTTTGCGTATATCTTCTCAGGCCACTATATCTTTGCCATGCCTGTTTCGGTTTCTTCCGATCTTTCCATCGCTCTGGTAAAGTTTTTTGCAAGCCTGCCTTTTGCAGCATTAAGGATGCCGGCGTTCCCCCCTGCTTTATGTATTTTCTTCTACGGAGGCTTTCTCCTTTATCTTGTCGCGGGCAGAAATAAAAAATTGCTTGCGCTTTCCCTTCTCCCCTTCTGTGTCTATGCCGTACTGGCAGCGTCTGAAAAAAAGGAGCTCAGCGTCACCTTCGTAGATGTGGGGCAGGGGGATTCAGCGGTCATAGAATTGCCTGACAGGAAGACGATTGTGATAGATACCGGAAGGACCGGGAAAGAGACTGCGGCATTTCTCAGGTATCTTGGCAAAAGAGATATTGATGCGCTGGTATTGACCCATTGTCACCCTGATCATACCGGGGGCATGGAATATATTATGAAAAGATTCAATGTGAAGGAGATATGGGACAACGGCCGCATTTTATACCCCCCGGAGCTCGATATCACTGCAAGCCACAGGACACTTGAAAGAGGCGATACTATTGAGGCAGCCGGCTGCAGGATTGAGACCCTTCATCCCTACAGGGAATTTTATACGCTTTCAGAGGACAGTTATTCTGAAGAGAACAGTTCATCTCTTGTTTTGAAGGTAACAGGGAAAGCAAGGTCTTTTCTCTTTGCCGGAGACATAGAGGAAGAGGCTGAAGAAGATATTGCGCACCTGAATAAATGGCTCCAAAGCGATGTCCTGAAGGTCCCTCATCACGGGAGCAGGACCTCTGCTCAGGATAATTTCCTTGATGGGGTCTCTCCCTCAATCGCGGTAATATCAGTGGGAAGGGACAACTCCTTCGGACATCCGTCTCAGGAGACACTTGAAAAGCTGGCGGGCATAAAAATATTCCAAACAGACCAGGACGGCGCTGTAAAGATCGTAGAAAACGGAGATGATCTTCTTGTCAAGACCTGCCGTGAATTTATGTTCCAAAAAGCGGACAACTTTGAAACTGAAGCAGGAAATATCAGGAAGCTTTTTGCTGTGTGGTGACTAATGCTCAGGGGATATTATCTATTGAGAACCTTCGCTGCCTCTTTTGCAAAATACGTGAGTATGATATCTGCCCCTGCGCGTTTAATGGAAGTCAGCACCTCCATCATCGCGCGTTCTTCGTCTATCCAGCCTAGTTTTGCAGCGGCCTTAATAACAGAGTATTCGCCGCTCACATTATAGGCAGCAACCGGCAGGTCAAAGTTTTCCTTGATATCGGAAATGACGTCAAGGTATGTCATTGCGGGCTTTACCATTACAATGTCCGCGCCCTCTTCGATGTCCAGGGCAACTTCCTTTAAGGCCTCTCTCCTGTTTGCAGGGTCCATCTGGTAAGAGCGCCGGTCGCCGAACTGGGGTGTTGATTCAGCGGCGTCCCTGAAAGGTCCGTAGAATGCGGAGGCGTATTTTGCCGCATAACTCATGATCGGTATCTCCGGGAACCCTTCCGCATCGAGGGCTGTCCTGATCGCCTCGACCCGGCCGTCCATCATATCCGACGGGGCAACCATATCAGCCCCTGCCCTTGCATGGGAAACTGCTTCTTTTGCGAGCGCCTCGAGTGTTGGATCGTTTTTGACGTCATTGTTTTCGATTATCCCGCAGTGACCATGGCTGGTGTACTCGCACATGCAGACGTCGGTGATCACGTAGAGTTCAGGTATTTTATTCTTGATGGCCTGGATCGCTTTTTGTACAACACCGTGTGGATCATAAGCGCCGGAACCAATCTCGTCTTTGCGCTCCGGAATGCCGAAGAGTATTACGGCAGGAATGCCGAGCGACCAGACCTCTTCGGTATGTCTGACTACACTGTCCACCGATTCCTGGAAACAGCCGGGCATTGATTTTATCTCTTTACGGACGTTTTTCCCATAGGTCACAAAGAGCGGGTAGATAAAGTCATCAGGAGAAAGCGAGGTCTCCCTCACCATTCTCCTGATGGTCTCATTTTTTCTTATCCTTCGCGGCCTGTGTATTGGAAACATGTTTGGTTTATCCGCAGGATTTGCAGCCTGAACCGCACGATGAAGCTGCAGGCGGCTCATTGCCGTTAATCACAAAGCCTTCGCCCTGCTCGTTCTTGATATAATCAATTTCCTTGTTGCCCAGCTTCTCGGCGGCCTCTTTGTCAACGAAGACCTTGAGGCCGTTTTTCTCAATGATCTTGTCCCCTTCGGACGCATTCTCATTCAAGTCCATGCCGTAGCTTGGACCGCAACAGCCTGAGCCATGGATAAATACCCTTAGCCCCCAGCCTTCCTTGCCTTCGGCCTTGAGTATTTCCTTTGTCTTTTCAGCAGCGGTATCAGATATTTTCAACATAATAAACCTCCAAAAATATAGTTATTTTTAGAATAGGAAAAAACCGGCTGAAAAAGCAAGCTTTTGGGCAAGGGCTTTATAGCAAAGGCGGAAAAATAATGTTAAAGTATTTTTACCTACGCAGCCCGATATAAATTTTTAATGAATATTTTCAAGATGAAAAAAGCACGGGAGAATATATTGTCAAAGAGATCAGCAAGACTGGAAAAATTATTGCAAGGCATCAATAAAAGGACCGTATCTGTCGGCGTCATTGGATTGGGCTATGTCGGACTTCCCCTTGCGCTTGAATTCATCAGGGCTGGGTTCACAGTGAGGGGCTTTGACCTTGACGAGAAGAAAATTGGGCTTCTTAAAAACGGAAAGACTTATATCAAACATATTTCTGCTGAAAAGATTGTCTCCATGAACAAGACCGGCCGTTTTTCTCCCACGACTGATTTTTCGAAAATTAAAACAACAGACTGTATCATCATCTGCGTCCCTACCCCGTTAAATGAACACCGGGAGCCTGATATGTCATATGTGATAAATACCACAGAGACGATCCTCAGATACCTGAGACCGGGCCATCTTATTTCACTCGAAAGCACTACCTATCCCGGGACAACCGATGAGGACATGAGACCTATCCTCGAGAAGAAAGGTCTCAAGGCAGGCGTTGACTTTTTTCTTGCGTATTCTCCTGAACGGGAAGACCCGAACAACCAGGATTTTTCTACATCCACCATACCGAAGGTTGTCGGCGGATATACCCCAGACTGTCTTAAGGCAGCCGATGCATTGTACAGTCAGATCGTGGCTCAGACCGTCCCTGTATCTTCCACCAGGGTTGCTGAGGCGGGCAAACTTCTTGAAAATATTTACAGGGCTGTCAATATCGCCCTTGTCAATGAACTGAAGATGTGTTTTGATCGTATGGATATAGATATCTGGGAGGTTATCCATGCTGCCAGGACAAAACCGTTTGGGTTCCATGCCTTTTATCCCGGGCCTGGCTTAGGCGGCCACTGCATCCCGATAGATCCCTTTTACCTTACATGGAAGGCCAGGGAATATGACTTTCATACAAAGTTTATAGAGCTTGCGGGCGACATAAATACCGGCATGCCCTATTATGTCGTAGAAAAGGTTGTTGATGCCCTCAATGCGCGCGGCAAGGGCATCAAGGGGGCGCGGGTTCTTGTGCTCGGGCTTTCCTACAAAAAAGACATTGACGATGTAAGGGAGTCACCGTCGCTGAAACTCATTACCATGTTGCAGGGAAAGGGCGCAATGGTTGACTATAACGATCCCTATGTGCCGAAGACCCATAAGATGAGGGACTATGACCTCAGGATGTCCTCTGTTCCCTTAACAGAGAAAAACTTAAAAAAATACGACTGCGTACTTATATCGACAAATCATTCGGTGTATGATTACCCCTTTATCGTAAAGCACGGCAAATTAGTCGTTGACACAAGAAATGCAACGGAAAAGATTCGGTCGAACAAGATAGTGAAGGCATAAGAAATTGAATAAATCCAAAAAATGCAATCAGCTGCATTTTTTGAATAAAATAATTTTTGGGGATAACGGCAGATGAAGATACTTGTCACAGGCGGCGCAGGATATATAGGAAGCCATATGGTAAAGGCCCTCGGTGAAAAGGGAAATCACGATATCGTTGTATATGACAACCTCTCAACAGGGAATAAAGATTCCCTCCTCTACGGCAGGCTGGTTACGGCAGACCTGTCGGACATGCAGACACTCGATGCGCTGTTTCGCGCAGAGAAGTTCGATGCTGTGGTGCATTTTGCAGCCCATATTGTAGTGGACGAATCAGTGAGGAACCCGATCAAGTATTACCGGAACAATTTTTCAAACGCCCTGAACCTTATAGAAGCCTGCACCAGACACCATGTCACTGAATTTATCTTTTCCTCCACTGCCGGTGTCTATGGCATACCGGAGAAAATGCCTGTCGCAGAGGACGCCTTTCTGCGTCCGATTAACCCCTATGGCGCCTCCAAGCTTATGGTTGAGCAGGCGCTCAGGGACGTAAGCCTTTCGTCGGATCTGAGATATGTTGCCCTGAGATATTTTAATGTCGCAGGCGCTGACCCCCTCTCCCGGATCGGTCAGAGGTATAAGGAGGCAACTCACCTGATTACCGTATCTCTCAGAACTGCTCTCGGGCTGAGGGAACAGTTGAATATATTCGGTACTGACTATGATACTCCCGACGGCACGTGTATACGGGACTACATCCATGTCGATGATCTTGTCAACGCCCACCTGCTCGCGCTCGATTATCTGTTGGCAGGGAATAGAAGCAGGGTCTTTAATTGCGGCTACGGTCATGGCTATTCCGTAAGGGAAGTTGCAGAAAAGGTGAAACAGGTGACAGGCGTTGATTTCAAGGTAAATGAGACGGCGAGGAGGATAGGCGACCCCCCTTCACTGATCGCCGATTGCTCGAGGATAAGAGACGAACTTGGCTTCCAACCTGCCTACGATGACCTTGAGTATATTATCAAGACAGCATGGCAATGGGAGAAGAAGCTGCGCAGGAAAGAATGAGGTTTTTATAATTTCAGAAGCGCCATCTTTGAGACAGGGTCCAGTTCCCTTTTTGCCGTTATTCCATCCAGTTCCATAATCACTGCTTCAAGCACCAGAAAGGTCTCCGAGTTTTCTCTGAGACAGCCGACCTTGACCATATCTTTTTTGCCGAAGGCGCCGTGAAAATGTATCTTCGGCTCGTCGCCCTGCCAAAAAATAGTGCCGAATCCGACAACTTCATGGCTCTCCCCCAGATGCTTCCAGACAGGCGTCGGCGGGAACTCGTCTCTCTCGGGACCAACCACGATGCTGCCCTCTCTCATGCCGCCGACAACATGGAACACTGCGGCCTTTATATCTTCCTTTTTCACAATATCAGCAAGATTGCCGAGCACATCCTCCCTGTCTTCAAATCTTGCGACAATAATCCTTCCTGGTCTGCCAACCTGATATTTCACCTTTCCTCCTTATGCTTATTACTTAAGTTGAGGCCGGCCAATATCTGTTGGCTGTTACAGCCGTTTCCCCTGAAGCAGCTTGTAATCAATGCCGTCAACCAGGGCCTGGTACGAAGCCTCTATGATATTTTCCGAGACCCCGACGGTCCCCCAGCGCTTGTCCTTATCGCCTGATTCAATGAGCACACGCACCTTTGCTGTTGTTCCCTTTCCGGCAGTCAGTACGCGGACTTTATAATCAAGGAGTTTTACTTCCTTCAGCTCAGGATAAAACTTCTCAAGGGCCTTTCTCAGGGCATTATCAAGCGCATTCACAGGGCCATTCCCTGTTGCCGCAGTATGCTCTGTATGGCCGCTCACCTTCAGCATAATCGTTGCCTCGCTCAGCGGCTCTTCGCCCTCTTTTCTCTTCTCTATAATTACCCTGAACCCCATGAGGTCAAAAAACTTTTTATGAAGACCGAGCGCCTTTTTCATAAGGATCTCAAACGAAGCCTCAGCGCCTTCAAACTGAAACCCATGGTTTTCAAGGTCCTTCAGCGTGGTCACGATATCCTGAAGCTGCGTGGAATCGCTCGTCATCTTTATCCCGAATTCCTCGGCCTTTCTCAGAATATTGCTTCTGCCTGCAAGGTCGGATATCAAAACGCGCTGTGAATTCCCTACCATTTCCGGCCTGATATGTTCATAGGTCTCGGGACGCTTCCGTATAGCGCTGACATGGATCCCCGCCTTATGGGCAAATGCGCTGTCGCCGGTATATGGCTGACGCTTGAAATGACTCAGGTTGGCTATTTCATTTACGAACCTCGATACCTCACGGAGTTTTTTCATCTGTTCCGGCAGGATGCACTTTATCCCGAGCTTCAGTTGTATGTTCGGTATGATCGAGATAAGGTTTGCATTCCCGCACCTCTCTCCAATGCCGTTGATCGTTCCCTGCACCTGGGAAGCGCCGGACTCAACGGCAATAATTGAGTTTGCAACCGCGCAGTCGATGTCATTATGCACATGAATGCCGACCGGCGTTTTAAAATTCTTCACGACCTTTCTGACTGTCTCCCGCAGCGTCGTGGTGATTGTCCCGCCGTTTGTATCGCAGAGGACAAGATAGTCCGCGCCTGCGTCCTGCGCAGCAGCAAGACACTTCAGGGCATACCCGGGATTATTCACATACCCGTCAAAGAAATGCTCTGCGTCAAAAAAAACTCTGTCCACATGCTTTTTCAGATAGGCGACAGAATTATGGATAATAGCGAGGTTTTCTTCTTCGGATATCTTCAGGGCTTCCTTGACATGAAAATCCCATGTCTTCCCGAATATGGTTATTGTAGGAGTTTTCGCTTCAAGCAGCGCCTTCAGGGTCTCATCTTTTTCAGGTTTTTTCTTCGGCCTGTGCGTGCTTCCGAAGGCGACCAGCCCGGAATTCTTCAGCTGTAATTTTTTGACCTTCTTGAAATAGTCTATGTCCCTGGGATTGGAACCAGGCCATCCGCCCTCGATATAATGCACTCCAAGGTCATCGAGTTTTTTGGTAATCCTGAGTTTGTCCTCGACAGAAAAGGAGATGTCCTCAGATTGAGCGCCGTCCCGTAAGGTTGTATCGTATATCTCTATGTTTCTCATATTTCCATTCTCTCCAGTCTGCCCGAGCTTATCCGGCAAGCTCGAAGGCCTCGTGCAGGACTCTGACGGCAAGCTCGGTAAATTTCAGATCTATCACACAGGAGACCTTTATCTCCGATGTGCTGATCATCATGATATTGATATTATGGCCTGCAAGCACCTGGAACATCTTTGCGGCAACACCCGAGTGCGTCCTCATGCCTACCCCGATAATCGAGACCTTGCTGGTGTCCTCTCTCTTGTCAACCCTCTCAGCTCCGAGTTCCTTTGCAACCGCCTCTGTAACCTCGAGCGCCTTCTTCGTGTCAGTCTTTGGCACGGTAAAGGATATGTCTGCGAATTTGCCGTCGCTACTTATGTTCTGGACTATCATATCAACCACGACATTCGCCGCTGCGATAGTGTCAAAAAGTCTGGCTGCAATCCCTGGTTTGTCAGGGACATTCACTACCGTAATCTTTGTCTGGTTTTTATCATAGGCGATGCCGGATACAACAACATTTTCCATCTCTTTATCCTCCTCAACAACAAGCGTTCCCGGATTATAATTAAAACTCGACCTGACAACAACAGGCACCTTAAACTTTTTCGCAAATTCGACAGACCGTGTTTGCAGTACCTTTGCCCCGAGACTTGCCAGCTCAAGCATCTCTTCATAGGAGATCTTTTCAAGCTTCCTTGCCTCAGGAACAATATTCGGATCAGTTGTATAGACGCCGTCCACATCAGTATATATCTCGCAAAGATCGGCATTTGTAGCAGCCGCAACAGCAACAGCAGAGAGGTCAGAACCGCCCCTTCCAAGGGTAGTAACGTCCGACTCGCCTTCAGTTACGCCCTGAAATCCTGCGATGACAACGGCATAGCCCTCAGCAATCGCTTTTTTTATCCTCTCTCCGGAGATCTTTTCAATCCTTGCCTTTGTATGCATCGTATTGGTAATGATCCCAGCCTGTCTGCCGGTAAAGGCGCGGGCTTTGTGGCCCAGGGCCTCAATCGCCATCGCGGTCAGCGCGCTGGTCACCCTCTCACCGGAGGAAAGAAGCATGTCCATTTCCCTTTCGCCCGGGTTTGGAGATATCTGCTGCGCAAGACCGATCAGTTTGTCTGTTTCGCCGGCCATTGCCGAAACAACAACAATAACCTGATTGCCTTCCTTTATCGTCTTTGCAACGCGCTCCGCAACAGCCTTTATCCTCTCAATATTTCCAACAGATGTGCCGCCGTATTTTTGAACAATCAGTGACAATTCAACCTCCTCATAAATTTATAATTCTTTAATAAAATGGGTCTTCGCGTAATCGTGTGGGTCATTCTTGTCACAAATCATGTCATTCCACGACCACCCTCCGTCATTCCACGACCCCCCTCCGTCATTCTCCGGCTTGACCGGGGAATCCATACCCTATCCTGGATTGGGAGCCTGCCCCGCACTTGATGCGGG
>PGYF01000107.1 GCA_002839535.1 Nitrospira bacterium HGW-Nitrospira-1 | reverse complement strand
TCAAAGAGCCCGCTGAGCACATTGGCCCTCTCCTCTATTTCCATGGCCGCCTTTTCGTGCTCGTTCCTGGTCCTGTGCAGTTCATCAGCGATATTCAGCGAGGCGAGAATCGCTGCCTTCAGGGGCGCCATGTTGGGTGCGGAATTGTGGACTTCCTTGAGTTTGCGGTCAACAAAGACAGCCAATTTTTTTATGTACTCCTCTGATGCGTCGCCTTTTATCGTATATTTCTGTCCCAGTATGTCTACTTCAACGCTTCCCATCTTCCTCTCAGAGTTCAATGGTTTCCAGTTCACTCAGAAGTCCTTCGACCTGTGTTTTTATGGATGTTTTCTCTGCTGTTAAAGACTCGATAACCCGGTTCTTTTCGTTCAAAAGGCCTTCCAGTTCCCGCATCTTTTTTTCCATGGAGTTTTTTTCTTCCTTTAAAGCCTTTACTTTTTCTACAACAGCAGCTATTTTTTCTTCAAGATTTTTAAGCCGTTCCAATGGCATGGTCTCCTTTTTTCTGTTATGAAATATTTCTCCCTGTTTTTCAGGGTTTTCGTTGTCAGGATTATTATCATCAAAAAGAGTTTTCCCGGACATTATTGAACATACCAGATATAAACCTGTGATGTCTATATCATCAAAGCTCTCCAGGTATAATATCCAAAAAAACAGCTCCCTCTTTGTCAGCAGAGGAGAGTTTTTTATACTGGAAATAGCTGGTGAGCACCTTTTTGACATAGTTTCTTGTCTCTGCGTAGGGAATGTCTTCGATGAATTCGTCAACAGACTTGTATTTGCCCCTGTCCTGCCACGTCCTTACCGCAGACTCACCTGCATTGTACGCGGCAAGCACGTGCGGCAGTGAATGAAACTCATTAAAGAGGGACCTCAGGTAAAAGCTGCCAAGCTGTATATTGTCCCTGGCAACCGTTAACTGGGAAGGCCTGTTTATGCCGAGCTTCAGGCTTTGGTCAAGGCGGTACGCTGTCTGGGGCATGAGCTGCATGAGCCCGTATGCGCCGGCAGCGGATTTGGCGTTTACATCAAAACGGCTTTCCTCCCTCATGACTGAAAGGACGACCAGCGGGTCAATATTAAATTTTTTCGCTGTTGGTTCCACACTGTCCCAGAAGGCTATGGGGTATTGGAATGCATGTATTTTTTCAGACCAGGGCATTTGGGATGCAAGGCTGATGGCGCGTTTATACTCTCCAAGCTCCTGGTATTTCGAGATGATATAAAGCAGTTCTGAGGGCGTATTGATTTTCCCGGAGGCAAACGAGAGTTCCATGATCGCTTCTTTTTGCATGTCCAGTGAGATCAACACCTCTATGCGTTCGGATTTTTTTATCTTGTCACGGGAGATATCGTTAAAAGCAGGGTCTGCGGAAACAGGCTTGCTAAACGGTCTTTTATGCATCGCATAGGTCATGACTGTATAGAAACTGTTGCCTGCCGGCGTCAGTTTGCCGTAGAGTTCAGAGGCGTCTTTACCGCCTGCCTCAAGGCTCCTTGCCTGCCAGTAAAGGTATTTGAGGTCGTCATATTTTTTGTAGAGCTGCGAGAAGGTTACGGCTGATTTTGCGTAAGCACCGTCAAGATACTGTGACCACCCAATGCCCCACAGCGCATCTTCAGCGTCGGAAGGATAATTTTTGAGCGTCTCATTGTATAGCTTTATCGCCCCTGCGAAGTCCTTTTCCCTCCTCTTGTCTCCGGCCACAGCGTTGAGAAGATACCCTGTGCGCTTGTCATCGCGGGCAATGAGTTCACTGAGCGTTGCATCAAACGCTTTTTTGTCCCCTGCCCTGTAGAAGGAGCGGGCCTGGTAATAGAGATCATCCACCCTGCCGAAGACCTTTGCTGCCTCCTGGTATTTTTTCTGCCTGAAGAGACTGAGACCGAGGCTTTTGAGTATCTCTGTGCGTAAGGTTCCGTTGTCTTTTTCAAGGGCCTGCCGCAAATCCTGTTCCGCCTCTGTGAAGTTATATCCCCTGAACAGGTTGGCAGCCCTTTCGATGATATCTTTTGTCTTTATGTCTTCAGGCTTCAGCTCTGCGAGCGCAGCGTGAGATAGTTTGCCTGCGTCAACATATATTTTTTTGAAGACCGCTGAGGCCTTTGCCGTATTGCCTGTTTCCCTGAGCAGTTTCCCGTACAGGAAAAACATCTCCTCATCTTCCTGATATTCTTTTAGATACGCCTCATACGACTGCAACAGGTCAGCGCTGCCGGCGTCTTTTTTCTCCCGGATCTCGGCCACCCGCGCCTTTTTTCTCAACGGCGTTTCAGGGTATCCGGCAAGAAGAGACTGTATTATCTCCAGTGATTTTTGATGATCTTCCAGTCCATGGTATGCCTCCGCAAGATAATAAAGCGTGTAGTCTTCAAGCAGGGGGAACTCTTTTTGCGCCAGAGAGAGGCTGCTGGCCGCTTCTTTGTAGCGTAAGGCTTCAAGGTCATTTCTGCCCTGTCTGAAGTATTCCTTGCCGTCTATATCTCCGTTGCCTGTATTGACGAACAGCAGAAAAAACAGGATAAACACAGACAGGATGATTTTAAGACCAAAGGGTCGGAAGTTGTTTTTCCTGAGGTGTTTCATGATATATTCCCTTGCATCTATAATAGACAAAAACAAGCCTTTCTTCAATGATTCAATTATCCCAAATCCTGATTTGGATTTATGGTTTAGTGAAGAACCCTGTGCCAAGAGCACAGGGATGAATTGCTTCCTAATTTGTGTCATTGCCCAATCCCCTCTGTCATTCCACGACCCCCCTCCGTCATTCCACGACCCCCCTCCGTCATTCCACGACCCCCCTCCGTCATTCCACGACTTGATCGGGGAATCCATACCCTA
>PGYF01000106.1 GCA_002839535.1 Nitrospira bacterium HGW-Nitrospira-1 | reverse complement strand
TGCTTCCTAATTTGTGTCATTGCCCGACCCCCTCCGTCATTCCACGACCCCCCTCCGTCATTCCACGACCCCCTGATCAAGTCAGAGGGCATGCTTGATCGGGGAATCCAGACCCTATCCTGGATTGTCCGGTCAAGCCGGACAATGACAGAATAAATTTGTTTTGACTTTGACGCCCTGTGCTCTTGGCACAGGGTTCTTCACAAATAAAGGCTTTTGACTCTTTTGACTATGGTAACTTTTACACTTAACACTACAACATGCAAAATAAAGGCCAATCTTCCAATAAGAGCAAAAAAATACTCACTATGATAATTTACCATTTAATTTCAAGCAGTTAATGAATTATCAACCTTTCTTCAACTCGCCTCCTGCGCCGCTGCCATTGTATCCGATTTTCAACACAGACTATGGTAAATGTTAAACACTTAACGGCAGTAACGAGGGACGGAGACAGACATTATAGTGAAGAACCCTGTGCCAAGAGCACAGGGCGTCTTCACGTATTACTATTTTAAAAGTCAAACTTTTCCTACCCGCACTTCGTAAATCCGCAGCTATGGCAGACTGCGCAGCCTCCTTCGTGTTCCACCGAGCCTCCGCATTCAGGGCAGGCTCCCATGAGCATGGCCTCGCTGTGCCTCCTGTTTCCGTTGCCGTTTCCGTTGCTGTCCTTCTCCGTGTATTTTTCGAGCGCCTTTGCGATCGCATCGGAACAGGAGGTTATCTTGCCGCCGTTGGACCATATCTGCTGATGACAGGTGATGCCCTTGAGCTGGCTGATGATCGCATCGGGTTCAATATTTGAGCGGAGCGCAAGGCTGACTAATCTGCCGATCGCCTCTGCCTGGCTTGAGGCGCAGCCGCCTGCCTTGCCCATGTGGGTGAAGACCTCGAAAAGAGAACCGTGTTCATCTTCATTGACGGTTATGTATATGGTGCCGCAGCCTGTCTTCATCCTCCTTGTTTTGCCGATGTTCGCCTCAGGCCTCTCCCGTGGTACGATCTTTGTCTTGGGCGCAGCAGGCGCAGCCTCTTTTAAGGCGGTCTGTTTCGTGGAGCCTGTGGAGAGCACCTGCTCTTCCCTTGAGCCGTCGCGGTAAACAGTAACGCCTTTGCAGCCGAGTTCATAGGCAAAGAGATAAACATCCTCAACGTCTTTTGTTGTTGCGTTGTGAGAGAAATTCACGGTCTTTGATACAGCATTATCCACATATTTTTGGAATGCGGCCTGCATTGCTATATGGTCCCTCGGCGAGATGTCGTGGGCTGTCAGAAAGACCGCCCTGATATCTTCGGGTATCTCAGTAAAGTCATGCAGAGAGCCTTTCTGAGCGATCTCCTCCATGAGTTCCCTTGACCAAAAGCCGCGCTCATGAGCAGCCTTTTCAAAATATGGGTTCACCTCAAGGAGCTTTGTGCCCTCCATGACTGTCCGCACGTAGGAGACGGCAAAGAGGGGCTCCACACCTGATGAGCACCCTGCAAGGATCGAGAGTGTGCCTGTAGGCGCGATCGTGGTAACAGTGGCATTGCGCTGTTTCATCCTGCCGTCATAGATACTCCCTGCATAATTGGGGAATACGCCTCTTTCCTCGGCAAGGGCTGCGGAGGCGTTATGAGCCTCTCTTGAGATGAAGCCCATGACTTCCGAAGCAAGCTGGATAGCCTTGTCCGAGTTGTAAGGCGCTCCCATCTGGATGAGCATGTCTGCCCATCCCATCACCCCAAGGCCTATCTTTCTGTTGGCCAATGTTATGTCTGCTATCTTCTGGAGCGGATATTTATTCACATCAATGACATTGTCGAGAAAATGGACTGACTTCCAGACGAGCCTCTTCAGTCTTGTATAATCCACCTCGCTGTCTATAACCATCCTGGCAAGGTTGATCGAGCCGAGGTTGCAGGATTCATAGGGCAGGAGCGGCTGTTCCCCGCAGGGGTTTGTCGCTTCTATTGCCCCGAGCTTCGGCGTCGGGTTTGTGCTGTTTATCCTGTCTATGAAGACAAGGCCGGGCTCGCCGTTCTTCCATGCATGGTTGACGATTATGTCGAATACCTCACGGCTGTTCAGGCTGAGGGTCTTCTTTTTGGTCCGGGGGTTGATGAGGTCGTAGGCGCTGTTTTCACGCACCGCCTGCATAAATGTGTCGGTGATTGCCACCGAGATATTAAAATTGTTAAAACGGGAATTGTCGTCTTTAGAGGATATGAAATTGAGGATATCCGGATGGTCGACACGCAGGATGCCCATGTTTGCCCCGCGTCTTGTACCCCCCTGTTTTACCGCCTCTGTCGCTGTATCAAAGACAGTCATGAACGAAATAGGGCCCGAGGATACCCCTTTCGTTGAGCCGACAATGTCGCCGCCTGGTCTGAGATTCGAAAAACTGAAGCCCGTGCCGCCTCCTGATTTGTGTATGATGGCGGTATGTTTTACCGCCTCGAATATTGATTCCATGGAATCCTCAATAGGGAGCACAAAGCAGGCTGAAAGCTGT
This sequence comes from Nitrospira bacterium HGW-Nitrospira-1, assembly GCA_002839535.1. Taxonomy (GTDB): domain Bacteria; phylum Nitrospirota; class Thermodesulfovibrionia; order Thermodesulfovibrionales; family UBA6898; genus JAOUFP01. The sequence goes on along the minus strand of PGYF01000106.1, from coordinate 391 downwards.
CCGAGCCTTCTGCCTGCGTTCATGAGCGTAGGGCTGTTGGGGAGGAAATCAAGGGAGGTCATCATCGCATAAAAATCCTCCTCTACAAGCATGACCTCTGCCTCTGCCTTCCCGTACATAAGGTCAGCCGAGGCTATAGTCTTTGCGACCCTCCTGAAAAGCTCCTCCGGCGTCTCAGTCGGTTTGCCTTCTTCATCTTTTTGCAGATACCTCTTTTCAAGCACTTTTAATGAGTTCGGCGTAAGACCGATTGATGAAACAGAGCCTTTCATAAACATTCCCTCCGGATTAATATATTTTGCATGATTTTTGAGTCTGACTTTCAAGTTACTACAAATTGTATATATGAGAAATTAAAACACAACATATTGTATATGTCAAGACAAAAAAA
>PGYF01000010.1:27707-39064 GCA_002839535.1 Nitrospira bacterium HGW-Nitrospira-1 | reverse complement strand
TATTGTTGTCATTGTCCGGCTTGACCGGACAATCCAGGATAGGGTATGGATTCCCCGGTCAAGCCGTGGAATGACGGAGGGGGGTCGTGGAATGACGGAGGGGGGTCGTGGAATGACGGAGGGGGGCCGTGGAATGACGGAGGGGGGCCGTGGAATGACATGATTTGTGACAAGAATGACCCATACGATTACGCGAAGACCCATAATTAATAAACACCAACACTTTTCAGGGCTGGAAATGCTGATAGCGATCGACATTGGTAACTCCTCAACAAATATAGGTTATTTTTTGGATTCAGGACTTCTCGTCCAGAAAATAGCAACCCATCCTCTGCGCTCTGTTGATGAATACAGCAGACTTATGAGTGATTTCCTGGAACAAAATCATATAGAAAAAACTTTTTTTAGCTGTATAATATCATCTGTAGTCACCAGCCATACAGCGGCCTTAAAAGCTGCTGCAGAAAAGCTGTCTGAAAATAAAGATAACGATATTTTTATTCTAAGCCATCAAATGAATACAGGGCTTAATCTGAAGGTTAAGGCCCCTGAAGAGTTGGGAACAGACAGGATAGCAAATGCTGCAGGTGCGTATGCGGCTTATCGGGCGCCTGTTGCGGTAATCGATTTTGGAACAGCCACAACAATAACGATTGTTGGTAAAAATGCTGATTTGATCGGCGGCTCAATTATGCCCGGAATCGGTTTGATGAACGATGTGCTCGCCCAGAGGACATCAAAGCTGCCAAAGGTCGCGCTGGAGGCCCCAGGCGCCGGCCTTGGAACAGATACCGCCGAATGTATTCGTTCAGGGTTGTTGTTTGGGACAGCAGGGGCAGTTGAAAGGGTCATTGATGAGATTGAAAAGGAGACAGGTTATACCTTCAAGGTTGTTATAACCGGAGGTTATGCTCATCTTGCAGATACACTTATAAAAAGGGCGCATGGCATGAATCTTTTTTTGACACTTGAAGGTTTAAGAGAAATATACGCAAAAAACAGAATGGAGGTTTAAAATGGAGATCAAAAAAATTCTTTTTGCAACAGACTTTTCAGAAGGTTCTTCCAACTCATTGCCTTATGCAGTCAGTATCGCCAAACAGTATGGCGCAAAGCTTTATTTTGTCCATGTTATCTATGATGTCGTAAAAGCATCGGGGTGGTATGTGCCGCATGTTTCGATGGACGAGTTATACAGAAATATGGAACATGATGCAAAGACCCAGCTGGAAAAAAGCTTTATCGAGGAGATGGGAGAATACAAGGATGTGGAGTATATTGTTTTGAAGGGGACCCCTTATGAAGAGATATCCCGCTTTGCTGAAGAGAATAAAATAGACCTTATCGTTATTGGAACGCACGGCAGAAAAGGCCTGGACAGGATGTTGTTTGGCAGCACTGCGGGACAGGTTGTACGGTATGCGCCCTGTCCGGTGCTGACTGTACGCTTGCCAAAGCATATATAGCCCATTCCCCCCGGGTTTCTGCTTTTCTCAACCCCAAAAATTTTTTAAGGGAACTGTATCATTGTGACTATAAAGAAGTTTATCGTCTTTTCCATTGTAGTCCATATAGGAATTTTTATTGGGCTATATTTTATCCCGGAGGGTGTGAAAAAAACCCCCGAGGCATTTTTGGCCAGGCTTATTTCTCCTGAGGAGTTACAGCAGACCGAAACAAGGCCTTTATTATCCACGCCATCTGTAATAAAAAAAATCAAGCCGTTACGTTTGCCCCATAAGGCCCCTGTTTCCCCGATAAGGCCGGCATATATCCCTTCACCTGATAAGTCTGTTGTTCCAGGCATGGGAAAAGAAATCGGGAAGCCTCTGCCGGAAGGCGTTTATCCAAAGCCGGTTGACAGAGATAAAGGAGGGGAACTCGGAACCAAAAGCTCGTCAAGCACAGGAGTTGCTGAAAAACATGGCCCTCAGGACAAGCCGGGGTATTCCCTCAAAAAACCATTATATGATCCTGAAATAATCGGTGACATCGCAATGAAAGGGACCGAAGGCAAGCTGAAGAAGGATGATTCAATCACCTTTAATACTTCTGACTACCGGTATGCCGGTTATATGAGAAAGCTTAAGGACAGGATAGAGAGTACGGGGACCTGAAAATACGGTTTACTATTATGAAAAACGGGAAGCTCGGGGCAGTGGAGCTTGTACGCACCTCCGGATACAAAATGCTTGATGCTGCTGCGATTAAGGCGCTAAAAGACGGTGAGCAATACTGGCCGTTGCCGGAAGCATGGGATATGGAGTCATATACGATTTTGGGTCATTTTGTCTACTCCCTCTATGGCTATTCTCTGAGATAAAGAATGTTTTCAAACCGTAAACCCGTAAAATGCTTCTGGCGCAAAGGCATAAAAATAATTAGGATTCCCAGTCCTTTAAGTATTAGATTGAGTTTCCAGCATAACACCCTATTTTAAAAGAAAAAAGTTGACTTTTTTTGCGGCTGATGCTTTAATTCTATTATGAATCGGCCTTTTAGTCTTACAAAAGAAGACAGGAGACCCTCGGTACTGGTGGTTGATGATATACAAGCCAACCTGGAATTGATGGAAGCTGTTTTTCAGGGCGCAGGGTATACTGTTCATATGGCGTTAGGCGCTAAGCCTGCTTTTGAAATCTGCAATAGCTATTCTATAGATATTGCAGATTCTGGATGTTATGATGCCGGGGATAGATGGTTTTGAACTCTGCAAAAAACTAAAAAGTCAAACAGACAGGTATTTCTTTCCTGTTATTTTACTGACTGCCCTCAATGATAAAAAAAACAGAATAAAGGGGATAGAATCCGGAGCAAATGACTTTGCGGAGGTTAGGTTTGGTTAGACTTGCCATAGCAGGAGGAGGCATCAGAGGCAGTGCGCTCAGGGTTGAGGTGTATTCAGATGAAGAGACTGAAGCAAGGGTCCTCCCACAATAACTTTTATGACATTCTGGAAAGCCCTGTGGGCTCTTTATACCTCATTTTTGTCTCCGGAGTATTGACAGGCATATCATTTTCAAAGCCATCCAATATACTTTTAAAACGGAAAGAGGAAATGACTCCGGCCAGGAAAGAACTCGCTGAGTATTTTGAAAAGGCCGGACAAGAGTTTACCTGCGAAACAGTATTTACCGAGGGGACCGAATTTGAAAAAAAGGTCTGGGAAACTCTCAAAGAAATACCATACGGAGAAACAAGGACCTATAAATGGCTTGCAGAGAAGATCGGAAAACCCCATGCCTTCAGGGCTGTCGGTAATGCGCTCAGCAAGAACCCAATCCCCATCATTTTCCCCTGCCACCGGATCATTGAAACAGACGGCTCAATTGGCGGATATTCACCTGGGGTCAATATCAAGAGAAGGCTCCTTGCGATCGAGTATTACACGAAGAAGAACTAACCTGTTCATATCGAACTGGGGAGTTGAATTATGCTCGCATGGACACGAATGCCTTCAAAGTCTTTTGATTTCAACAGGATTTTATAGGATGCCGTAATACAATTTACAATCGCTGATTGAATAATTATATGCAGGCTTAAAATTGTATTCCGGCATGTAACAGGTGGCGGGCAAAATACTTTTCAGTCATCCATGTCCATGAAGAATTGCGTTTTTCGGGTGAAGGAACACAGGTCTGTGGATTTGTTGACTTTGCTTCTCATTTGATATATTTTAAACATATGACCGTTAAATTGGGGCAATTATTAATCAAGTCCGGCGTCATCTCTGAAGAACAACTCAAAGCCGCTTTAACCATTCAAAAAAAAGAAGGCGGCAGACTCGGCACAAACCTTGTAAAACTGGGGTTTGTTACCGAAGAAGCGCTTGTAGATTGCTTGAGCAAACAGTACAGGGTCCCGGCCATAAACCTTTCCGAATACAAGGTCGACTCCTCTATCCTGAAGTTGATCCCTGCAGATATGGCCAGGAAATACCGTATTCTGCCTGTTGCGCGGGTCGGCGCTGTGTTAACAATCGCTATGGCTAATCCGTCAAATGTTTTTGCGATTATTGACGATGTAAAGTTCCGGACAGGTTACAATGTCGAAGTTGCGGTTTCAAGCGAATCTGCAATCATCAATGCGATCTCCAGCTATTATCCGGGCAGAGGAGATATGGTAGCCGCTGCCTCTGCCAATCTAAAATCCTCGGGTTCCCTTCAGGCAAAAGATTACACCCTCGGGGCTGGAGACCTGGAAGCAGACAATTTCGATACAGGCGGATTTGATGAAGGCCCGAGCGTAAATGTAGATGAATTTGACAAGATCATCGGCAGCGCCCTTGACAACGTCGACGTCCTGGAAGAAAAAGAAGACGAGTCTGTCGTTAATGTCGAGGCCCCGATTGTAAAGCTTGTCAACGGCATATTTGTCAATGCCATCAAGTCCGGCGCAAGCGATATCCATATCGAACCTTATGAGAACTCTATACGGGTAAGATACAGGGTTGACGGCGTTATGCACACGGTTATGAACCTGCCGACAAAGATCAGGGCGGCGATTACCTCAAGGGTCAAGATCATGTCAAGGCTTGATATAGCGGAGAGAAGACTGCCGCAGGACGGCAGGATAAAACTGAAACTGGGGAAAAAGCGTGAGATCGATTTTCGCGTCTCGGTAATCCCCACTATTTTCGGCGAAAAAACGGTTTTAAGAATCCTTGATAAAGCAAACCTTCAGACAGATCTCACAAAATTAGGGTTTGAACAGGCAGCGCTTGATGATTTCATGGAGGCGCTGAACAAACCTTTTGGAATGATCCTGGTTACAGGCCCTACAGGCAGCGGAAAAACCACGACGCTGTATTCCGCCTTACATTATCTGAATAAACCGGACACAAATATTATGACTGCAGAAGACCCTGTTGAATACAACTTTGCTGGGATAAATCAGCTCCATGTCAGGGAAGATATAGGACTCACCTTTGCCGCAGTCTTGAGGTCCTTTCTCAGACAGGACCCTGATATAATCATGGTTGGAGAGATTCGTGACTTTGAGACAGCGGAAATCGCCGTTAAAGCAGCTCTGACCGGACATCTGGTGCTAAGCACCCTGCATACCAATGACGCACCGGGAACTGTAAGCAGACTCCTTAATATGGGGATAGAACCCTTTCTGGTCTCATCAGCAGTCCTGCTTATAATGGCCCAGAGGCTTGTAAGAAAGATCTGCCTGCAATGCAAGGAGGTTGAGAAAGTTCCTGTTGCCTCCCTCCTCAAGCTCGGGTTTTCAGAGGAAGAGGCCTCCAGGCTCACCTGTTACAAGGGGAAGGGCTGCCCGGCATGCAATAACACCGGTTATAAAGGGAGGGTGGCGCTCTACGAAGTAATGCCTCTTAGGGACGAGTTGAAAGAACTGATACTTGAAGGCGCTTCTTCAATAGAGTTAAAAAGAGCGTCCATACGCCTTGGGATGAAAAGCTTAAGAATGAGCGGTTTGACAAAAGCAGCAGAGGGAGTAACCACTATAGAGGAAGTGCTGCGTGTATCTTTCGGAGATTAAGGAGCTTTAAATGGCAAGCATTAACGAACTGCTGAAAATAATGATTGAAAAAGGCGCATCTGATCTGCATATCACAACAGCCAGTCCCCCAAGACTCAGGGTTGACGGTAAACTTGTCAGCCTTGACCATCCTCCTTTAACACCGGCGGATACCAAGTCCTTATGCTACAGCATCCTGACCAATGCTCAAAAACATAAGTTCGAAGAGCACAATGAGCTTGACTTTTCTTTCGGCATAGAAGGGCTCAGCAGATTCAGGGGCAATGTTTTTAATCAGAGGGGCGCTGTTGCAGCGGCCTTCAGGGCCCTGCCATTTGATATAAAAACCTTCCAGGAGCTTGGGCTTCCGGAAATGGTAAAGGATTTCGCCAGGAAACCAAGCGGGCTCATACTTTGTACAGGCCCTACAGGCAGCGGCAAATCTACAACGCTGGCAGCCATGGTTGACAGGATAAATGCAGAGCGTTATGAACATATCATCACAATAGAAGACCCTATAGAATACCTCCACAAACATGGAAAATGTCTCATTAACCAGAGAGAGGTAAATGCTGATACAAACTCATTCGGGGATGCGCTCAAATATGTGTTGAGGCAGGATCCTGACGTTGTGCTCATCGGTGAAATGAGGGACCTCGAGACAATTGAAGCTGCGCTTACAGTATCTGAGACAGGACATTTGACCCTCGCAACACTTCATACCAACTCAGCGGTGCAGACAATAAGCCGTATCATTGACGTCTTCCCCCCGCATCAACAGGAACAGATAAGGGTACAGCTTTCCTTTGTTTTGGAAGGAGTCCTTTCGCAGCAGCTGATCGCCAGGAAATCCGGAAAAGGACGAGCGCTTGCAGTAGAAGTCCTCATTCCAAATCTCGCAATACGGAACCTCATAAGAGAAGACAAGACCCACCAGATATATTCCGTGATGCAGTCCGGACAGTCCAAATTCGGCATGCAGACAATGAACCAGTCTTTAACAGAGCTTTATACAAAAGGGCATATCTCATATGAAGACGCTGTTGGAAGGTCAACTATGCCTGAAGAATTAATCACAATGCTCCAGAGAGTCCCGTCCCATAGGGACGCAGCTCCTTCTGGACACGGGAGGTAATGATAAATGGCAACGATTTTTACGTGGTCCGGAAAAACAGGCAAGGGGATGATCGAATCAGGCGAAATCACCGCCAATTCAAAAGATGAGGTCATTAGCCAGCTCAGAAGAAGAAACATAACAGCAACACTCGTTAAGCCAAAAGAGAAAAAACCGCTCTTCGGCAGTCTTGCCGGTTTCAGCTTTGGAGGGAGAGTTAAGGAAAAGGATATTGTTGTTTTCACAAGACAGTTTGCAACAATGATTGGCGCCGGCCTCCCGCTCGTTCAGGCGCTTAAGGTACTCTCAGACCAGACCGAAAACAAATTCCTGGCTCGCACCATTTCGGCCATTAAAGCTGATGTTGAGGCAGGCTCGACCTATGCGGACGCCCTCAAAAAACATCCAAAGGCCTTTACCGAACTTTACGTCAATATGGTGGCTGCAGGCGAGGCGGGAGGTATCCTGGATACCATTCTGAACAGACTTGCCGTCTACATCGAAAAGGCGATGAAGCTCAGGAGAAAAGTCAAAGGCGCGATGGTTTATCCTGCTGTTGTCTCATCAGTAGCAGTAATTTGTATTGCAATAATTATGATTTTTGTTATCCCCGCCTTTTCAAAAATGTTTACACAGTTGGGGGGAACTCTTCCCCTGCCTACCTTACTCGTTATAAAAACAAGTAATTTTCTCGCAGGCATTGGAGGCCTGTTGCTCGGTATGGCGCTGATCGCCGCAGGGATAGCTTTTATACAGATACGGAAGACTGAAAAAGGCCGGGCAGCTACTGACAGAATATTTCTGAGATTGCCGATATTCGGCATACTCCTGAGAAAGGTTGCTGTCGCCAAATTCACCAGAACGCTCGGCACATTAATAAGCAGCGGCGTGCCGATACTTGACGGACTTGAAATAACCGCAAAGACCGCAGGCAATAAAATCATAGAATACGCCATCATGGACACAAGAAAAGCAGTATCTGAAGGAGCAACTCTGGCAGAACCCTTACAGAAATCAAAGGTATTTCCACCCATGGTCGTCCATATGATAGCAGTCGGTGAATCAACCGGCGCGCTTGACACAATGATGGACAAAATCGCGGACTTCTATGACGATGAAGTTGATAATGCAGTCAACAACCTCACAGCAATGATGGAGCCTCTGTTGATAGTTTTCCTCGGAGGTTCTGTTGGTTTTATTGTTGTTTCCATGTATCTGCCCATATTCAAACTCATCACCCTCATAAAGTAAAATAATGAAAGCTAAAATCAAGGCCCTGATTGCTTTCAGGGCCTTATTTATCACTCTCCTCCTTGGCTCATCTTTTCTCTTTAAAATCGAATACTTAGGTTCTCCGCACCCAAGGCTCATTTCGTATTTTATTATCGCCGCCTACTTGATGACTATCATTTACTCCCTTCTTATAAACAGGGTAAAAAACCTTTTATTGTTTGGATACATACAGTTAATACTTGATGTGATTGCTGAAATCAGCCTCATTTTCATTACCGGAGGAATAGAAAGCTGGTTTTCTTTTACATTGATTCTGACCGTGCTTTCTTCAAGTATTGTCCTGAACAAAAGAGCAGGCTATATCATGGCAAGCCTGAGCAGCATATTTTATGGAATATTGCTTGACCTGCAGTTCTACAAGATACTGCCGATTGCATATGAAGGAGCAATGGAGGGGAAACAGTTCCTGTTCAATATCTTTACGCATATTATCGCTCTCTATGTTACAGCTTGGCTTGCCGGATATCTCTCTTACAGCCTCGAAAAAACAGCCGAGAAACTTGAGGAAAAAGACAGCAGCCTCAAAGACCTTGAGGTATTCAACGCCGAAGTTATCGAAAGCCTGCCGAGCGGCTTATTTACAACAGACACTAACGGCTCTGTTTTGATCTTCAACCATGCTGCAGAGTTAATTACAGGGATAAAAAAAGAGGCTGTAACAGGCAATGCCATAAAGACAGTGTTTCCCTTTTTGAGTTTTCCGCTGGAGGGCGGGAGATATGAAAAAATATTATCCGCAAATACCGATAGTGAAAAAATTATCGGGCTTAATATTGCCGTGCTCAGGGATCGCAAAGGGAATAAAACAGGATTTATCGGTATTTTCCAGGATCTGACACAGAAAAAACAGCTTGAATCAGAAATAAAAAACAAGGAAAAATGGGCGGCAATCGGCGAACTGTCGGCAAATATCGCACACGAAATCAGAAACCCCCTTGCCTCTTTAAGAGGCTCCATCGAAATGCTCAAGGAAGGCAAGCTCCCTGAAAAACACAAGGAAAAGTTGATGGATATTGCATTAAGTGAAATGGAGCGGCTGAATAATACCATCTCAGACTTTTTGACTTATTCCAGCCCTAAACCTCTTGATATACGCCTTGTAGACCTTCATTCGATACTCGACGGCACACTGGAACTCCTCAAAAATGCAGAGCATAAAAGCGGAATATCAATAAAAAAAGAATTTGAAGGGGAGCTTCTTATTCATGCGGATCCTGAAAAAATGAGACAGGTATTCTGGAATTTAGGAGTAAATGCCTTCGAGGCTATGGAAGACAGCGGGGTGTTGACTGTATCAACAAAGAACAACTCAAAAAATGCAACCATCTCTTTTTCCGATACAGGGTCCGGCATAGCGCAATCAAACATTAATAAGATTTTTTATCCTTTTTTTACGACAAAGGTCATAGGCACCGGACTGGGGCTGTCAATAGCTTACAGGATTATTGAAGAGCATAACGGCAGGCTTGTTGTTGCGAGCGCCCCTGGAATCAAAACCACGTTTGAGATTATACTAATGCGCTGATATGGAAAACACCAAAGGCCGGATACTGATAATTGAAGATGAAAAAAGCATGCGGGAGGTGCTCAAAATACTTCTGGAAGAAGAGGGTTATGATATCACATCTGCATCCAACGGGCTTGAGGGAATGGATTATCTCAAGAACGATATTTTTGACCTCGTAGTAACTGATATTAAAATGCCGAAGGCCGACGGCTTCGAAGTCCTGAAAAAGGTCAAGGAGATTTCGCCTGCAACTATTGTTATCATGATAACAGCCTTCGGGACAACCGAATCTGCGATTGAAGCAATGAAAATGGGGGCATATGATTATATCTACAAACCCTTTAAAATCGATGAGATACGTCTTATTATTCAAAAGGCGTTTGAAAAGAAAAACTTAAGTGAAGAACTTTCTCTCCTGAGGGAGAAGATAAAGTCATCCTGTGGACTGGAGAATATTGTGGGAAAAAGCCAGAAGATGCAGGGACTTTTTACCCTCATACGGAAAGTTGCGCAAAGCAATTCAACAGTCCTCATTACAGGTGAAAGCGGCAGTGGGAAAGAGCTGGTAGCCTCAGCGCTGCATCATCTGAGCCCGAGAAAACAAAAAAACTTCGTGACCATTAATTGCGCAACATTTCCTGAAGGTCTGCTTGAATCGGAACTTTTCGGGCATGTAAAAGGTTCCTTTACCGGCGCATTATATAACAAGGAAGGGCTTTTTGAAGCAGCAGACAAGGGGAGCATATTTCTTGATGAAATAGGGGAAATGCCATTGTCCCTCCAGTCTAAATTATTGCGTGTGCTTGAAAATGGCGCCTTCAGAAGGGTCGGAGGGTTAAACGACGTCACCGTAGACGTCAGGGTAATATCCGCAACAAACAAAGATATTTCAGAAGCTGTTGCCTCAGGCAGCTTCAGGGAAGACCTCTTCTACCGGCTGAACGTTGTTCCGATAAACATACCGCCGTTAAGAGAACGGCCTGATGACATCCCTTTATTACTCGATCATTTTTTGAATAAATCTTCGGCCAATACAAAAAGATTTTCTCCTGAGGCGCTTCGCCTTCTCATGAAATATTCATGGAAAGGGAATGTAAGAGAACTTGAAAACATGGTGGAGCGGACAGTCCTTCTTACCGATGGTGAAATTATACTGCCTGCTGACCTGCCCGAAGAGATACGCAAGGCTGATGAAGCCGGAAAGCAGCTTCCTGCAATCGGCGAAGAGGGCATGGATTTCAAGGGCATTATGGAACAGATCGAAAGAGACTATCTGAACAAGGCTCTCGAGAAAGCAAAAGGCGTCAAGACAGAGGCAGCCAGGATGCTGAATCTTTCATTTCGCTCATTCAGACACAAATTATATAAGTACGGGATAAAATAATCATACAAAGAAAGATCTTAACCCCAATACTTTTCAGTCATCCATGTCCATGAAGAATTGCATTTTTTGGGGGTGTAAACAGTATTGAGCTTAAGCTTCTACGGTTTTTGAAAGGGCATTAACCTTTCTGGTCAGTCTTGAAATTTTTCTTGCAGCGTTATTTCTATGGAGGATACCCTTTGACTTTGCGCTGCTTATGGTCTTTATTGCTTTCTGAAGATCGCCTGCTGATGTGTCTTTCTCGCCGGTTTTTACCGATGCCTCTACAGCCTTAATGACGCCCCTTATTTTAGTGCGTTCGGCCCTGTTACGCTTATTCCTCTTTTCTGACTGTCTGTTTCTTTTGATTGCTGACAGGTTCTTTTTAGGTGCTGATTTTGCCGCCAAATTAAAATTCCTCCTTTTGAAAAGTTTTATTTTATAACATATAACACCCTGTTAAATCAATAAATTGTTTACATACTGTCATACCAAAATAGAAATGTCCGCTTTTTACCAATTTAGAAATGTCCGCTTTTCATTTTACCTAATCAGCCCCTTTTAATGAATTGCTTCCTAATTTGTGTCATTGCCCG
>PGYF01000010.1:6728-27643 GCA_002839535.1 Nitrospira bacterium HGW-Nitrospira-1 | reverse complement strand
GGTTCTTCACAATGTCCTTTCCTGCCATCCTGCCTCCTTCTAAAAAGAGGCGGTCTAACATTCTTAAAAGCGGACATTTCTATTTTGGTATGACATAAATTGTTTACATACCGGAAAATCCTGTTGAAATCAAAAGACTTTGAAGGTATTCGTGCCCCTGCGAATATAATTCAATTGCATTTTTTGTTCAAAACCTGATCTTCTGTGGTAAAATCAAGCCTATGAAAAAATACAGGCCGCTTTCCCTGAAAACAATCAAAACCTATTCATTATGCGCCAGAAACAGCAAGGTGTCCGTGAAATCATTCGCTGACCTGCCGGTAAAAGGCGATTCATTTTCATCTTTCCTGGATAAACTCCCTGAAGCCTTTGCAGTCAAGGATTTCATGGATGTTGTCAGCGCGGTCCTTCAGGCAAGAAAGCAGGACAGGCCTGTTGTCCTCGGCATGGGCGCCCATCCGATCAAGCTCGGCCTTTCGCCTCTTATCATAGAGCTGATGAGAAAGAAGATAGTGACTGCCATTGCAACGAACGGCGCCTGCGCCATACACGACTTTGAGGTGGCTCTGGCCGGACATACATCCGAGGATGTTGCTTCCGAGTTATGTTCAGGCGCCTTCGGGATGTCAAAAGACACGGGAAAAGGCGTGAACCTTGCTGTTAATAGCGGCGTAAAAAAGGGCCATGGCATAGGCAGGGCGCTGGGTGAATATATCAGCAGGGGGAAATTCAGATATAAAGATAACAGCGTCTTTGCCGCAGCATACAATATGGCTATTCCGTTAACAGTCCATGTGGCTATAGGCGCTGATATCGTACATATGCACCCTGAAGCCAACGGCGCTGCGATCGGCAAAGGCAGCCTGAAGGACTTCAAATTGTTTGCTTCAGTTGTTGCAGACCTTGAAGGAGGCGTATATATCAATCTGGGTTCTGCCGTTATTTTGCCCGAGGTTTTTTTAAAGGCGCTGAATGTTGCGAGGAACCTCGGCAACAAGGTGGAGAATATTACTACAGTTAACATGGATTTTATCCAGCATTACCGGCCAGGGGAGAACGTCCTGAAGAGGCCTACGTTAAAAGCCGGCAGGAATTTTGCCCTGACCGGCCATCATGAGATTATGTTCCCTCTGCTGGCTGCTGCGATAATCGAGAAGATGCCATGAACCTGAAGAATGAAAAATGCCGAAATAACCGACATCTTCAATAATATTGCGGATATTCTCGAGATAAAGGGAGAAAATCCCTTCAGGATACTGGCTTACAGAAAGGCTGCCTTCAACATCGCCGAACTCGGGAAGGATATCTCATCTCTGTCCGCGGAAGAACTGATCCGGTTACCAGGTGTTGGGCATGACCTTGCTGCAAAGATAGAGCAATATCTGAAGACAGGACGTATAGATGCGTATGAAAAGTTAAAACAAGAGATTCCGGAGACCCTTATAGAACTCCTCGCTATACCAGGGCTGGGACCTAAAACAGCCGGTCTGCTGTATAAGAAATACAATATCAGGGATATTGCCCAGCTCGAAAAGTTTGCGAAAAAGCACAGGCTTTCAGGACTGCCGGGCATAAAGGACAAGACAGAGGCGAATATCATCAAGGGGATAGAGATGGTCCGGCGCTTTTCAGCCACGCATCCCCTTGGGAAAATGCTCCCCCTGGCAAACGAGATCAAGGAGTATCTTTACGCCTCGGCCCCTGTCGAAAAATTGAGTATTGCAGGAAGCATCAGGAGATGGAGAGATACGATCAGGGACATTGATATTATCTCTACATCCAAAGACCCTGATGCTGTTATGAAAGCCTTTACGCACATGCCTGAAGTCAGTCAGATAATAGCGAAAGGGACCACAAAGTCGAGCGTTGTTCTCAAGGCAGGCATACAGGTTGATATACGGGTTGTTGATGAAGACAGCTACGGCTCTGCCCTTGTCTATTTTACCGGGAGCAAGGCGCATAATATTCGCTTAAGGGAGATCGCCTCAAAGGCCGGGCTGAAAATAAATGAATACGGAATATTCAGGGAAAAAGACGGAACAAAACTCGGCGGCAGATTGGAGGAAGACATCTATCGCGTACTCGGGCTTCAGTATGTGCCCCCTGAATTGCGGGAGGACATCGGAGAAGTCGAGGCTGCTGCGGAAGGAAAGCTCCCGCATCTGATTGAGCCTGAGGATATAAAAGGCGACCTCCATGTCCACAGCGCCTGGAGCGACGGCGCCCAGGATATTGAGGAACTGGCAAAGACATCCAGGGGAAAGGGATATAAATATATCGCTGTAACCGACCATTCAAAGGGACTGGGAGTTGCCGGAGGATTGAGTGAGGAACAAATTATCGAGCAGAAAAGGATGATAGATGCAATAAACAGGAAGAGCGGCAGGTTCAGGGTTCTCAGCGGCGCTGAGGTTAATATAAAAAGTGACGGCAGCCTGGACTTTGACGATGAGATACTGAAACAACTCGACGTAGTGATCGCCTCAGTGCACTCAGGCTTTAAGCAGTCTTCCGACCAGATAACAAAGCGGCTTACCGCAGCCATGAAGAATCCGTATGTCTCGATAATAGGCCATCCCACAGGGAGATTAATCGGCCGGCGGGAGGCATATGAGGTTGATATGGAAAAAGTCCTGAAAGCAGCTTCAGAGACCGGGACAGCGATGGAAATCAACGCTCACCCGCTCAGGCTTGACCTTACAGAATCGCATGTCAGGCAGGCAAAGTCCCTGAATGTGCCGATAGTAATATCCACAGACTCCCACAATAGTGGTCAGTTTGACAACATGATTTACGGCGTTGCAGTCGCCAGAAGGGGATGGCTCGAAAAAAAGGATGTGCTCAACACGCATACATCTTATGTAGAATTACTGAAAAAACTTAAAAATCGCAGAGCATAAGCGCTGCGCCTTCTTTAATGAATTAGCAATTCATCCCTGCGCTCTTGGCACAGGGATGAATTGCTTCCTAATTTGTGTCATTGCCCGATCCCCTCCCACCCCCTGATCAAGTCAGAGGGCATGCTTGATGCGGGGGTCAAGCCGGAGAATGACAGAATAAATTTGTTTTGACTTTTGACGCCCTGCGCTCTTGGCGCAGGGTTCTTCAAATGTATTTTTCGGGATTGCCTTTTTCCCTTTGCGATAGGATTCGCTGCGGCTATTTTGCAGGAGGGAACATCCTGTGTATAATAAGACATGAATATCGAACTTTTCTTTCAATATCTGGTTGCAGGCTTGACCTATGGGACAATCTATGCGATCGTTGCCATAGGCTTTAATATCATTTATAACACAACCGGCATCATCAATTTTGCCCAGGGCGAATTTGTTATGCTGGGCGGCATGATAGCAGTCACCATGAACAAATTCATGCCCTTGCCTTCCGCGATACTTGCCGCTGTGACGCTCACCATGATACTCGGCGCCCTCATTGAAATTGTCTTCATACGCTGGCTCGTAAAGCCTTCAGTGCTTCGGATGATTATTATAACGATCGGGCTTTCAATCGTCATCCGGGAAGGCGCGCTCCATATATGGGGCGAGAGCGTAAGGGCGCTGCCCTATTTCACGGGAACTGAGGTTTCATCTATAGCCATCGGCGGGGTATTCATCTCGCCTCAGGTTTTATGGGTTATCGGCGTCAGTTCGATCGCTGTTGTTGCGCTCAATCTCTTCTTCAACTATACGCTTCCGGGAAGACAGATGCGCGCGTGTTCGGCAAACCGTGACGCCGCGAGATTGTGCGGCATCAGCGCCAAAAACATGGTAACGCTCTCCTTTGTGCTGAGCGCGGGCATCGGGGCGCTCGCCGGATGTGTTGTATCACCGATCACCTACGTACAGTATGATTCAGGTACCGGACTGGCGATCAAGGGGTTTACAGTCGCCATACTCGGGGGCCTCGGCAACAGCATGGCCGCTGTTGCCGCAGGAATGATGCTGGGAATCCTTGAATCTTTCAGCATCTGGGTCATGCCGACTGCCTATAAAGATGTGATTTCGATAGCCATACTTTTACTCATACTTTTTGTCAGACCCAGCGGCCTTTTTGGAAACAAAGAGGCCTTCAGCTTAAAGGAGTTCTGATGAATTTTCATAAATACCTTCCAATAGCAGCCTTGATTTCAGCAGTCATCGCAATTCAACTGCTGACCTATTTTACGGGCAGCGCTTACATGCTTACGCAGTTGACCATGTCGGCATATTACTCACTCGTCATAATCGGGCTTTGCATTTTGATGGGCTATGCAGGCCAGATATCCCTCGGACACGCAGGCTTTTTTGCGATCGGCGGTTATATATCCGCCTTTCTCACCACTTGTAATCTCCTTCCTTACAGGTCGCATAGTCTTGTATCATTGTTTTCAAAGGCGGGTCTCCTGAACATGAGCGAAGACCTTTATGGAGGCCAGGCGCTTCATTTTCATCCATGGGCAGCATGCGTCATGGCAGTGCTTTTTACGATCATTGCGGCTTATTGTATCGGCGGTCCTGTGTTGAAGTTGAAAGGTCATTACCTTGCCATGGCAACCCTCGGATTCGGCATTATCGTGTACAGGATTGTCCTGGGGACTTCTTTTTTCGGCGCAGCAGACGGGCTTTCCGATGTGCCTTCATTTGTGATTTTTCCAGGCCTTGAGGTGAGCGGGAAATCATCCGTACGGATACAGAACTATTATATCGCCTCAGGGCTGGTTATTGCAGGGGTAATCATTCTTTTGAATCTGATTAATTCCCGCATTGGCAGGGCGTTAAGGGCAATCCACGGAGCAGAAGACGCAGCAGGCGCCATGGGAGTGAATACGGCAAAATATAAATTGCACACCTTTGTTTTAAGCGCTGTTTTTGCCTCCATTGCCGGCGTGCTTTTAACTCACTATAACGGCGGGATCGGGCCATCAGAGGCTTCTGTGATGAAATCCGTCCGCTACGTGGCTATTGTTGCTATCGGCGGCATGGCAAATCTCTGGGGAGCGCTGCTAATGGGATTTCTGCTGAACTTTCTCTCCCTGCGCGGATATTTCGGATCTTTTGACGATGCGGTCTTCGGCTCTATCCTGATTATCATCATGCTCTTTGCCCCTGAGGGCCTGCTGCATAAAAATTCCTTCAGGGGCATAAAAAAAATCTTTTCGCATACCACTAAAGAAGAGGGGCAGGCATAATGGCGCTCCTTGAGGTCAAGGATTTAAGCCGGGCATTTGGCGGACTTCAGGCAGTAAACAAGGTGTCTTTTTCAGTAAAAAAAGATACGATAAAGGCGCTTATAGGCCCCAACGGCGCAGGGAAGACTACGCTTTTCAACCTTGTCTCCGGAATGCTTCCCCCTGATTCCGGCTCAATCATATTCAACGGTGAGCCTGTTCATGGATTTCCACCGTACCGGACAGCATCAAAGGGCATAGCGCGGACTTTTCAGCATGTCAAGCTTTTCCCCAGGATGACAGCGCTTGAAAATGTGATGATCGGCAGACACACGCACAGCAAGGCGGAATTCATCCCCTGTATGCTCAGTCTGCCATGGACCTGGAGGGAAGAAAAACAGATACGCGTGAAATCTCTGGAGATTATGGGCTTTCTGGGCATATCCGCATTTGCAGGGAACGAGGCCGCAAGCCTTGCCTACGGACAACAACGCATTGTAGAACTGGCGCGCGCCCTTGCCTGTGAACCTGCATTGCTCCTCCTTGACGAACCAGCAGCAGGGCTGAACATGCGTGAGACTGCTGAAATAGCGCGCCTTATTACAAAAATAAAGGAGATGGGCGTTACCGTGCTGATTGTAGAACACGATATGTCGCTGGTCATGGATATTTCGGATGAGATCATCGTCCTGAGCTACGGCGAAAAAATCGCCGACGACGTGCCTTTGGCGATCCAGAGAAACAGTGAGGTCATACGGATATACCTCGGGGAAGAAGATGCTTAAGATAAAAAACCTTGAATCAGGGTACGGGAAGTTGAAGGTATTAAAAAGGGTCTCAATGCATGTCAACCCCGGCGAGATCGTCACCATTGTCGGGTCAAATGGCGCAGGGAAAACAACCCTCCTGCATTCAATCGCCGGTCTTCTGAAGGCGCGATCAGGTGAAATCATCTTCGACGGGCAGGACATTCTGCGTCTCACCACAGAAAAGATTGTCTTTATGGGCTGCTCCCTTGTGCCCGAAGGCAGACAGGTTTTTTCAACCATGTCGGTTAAAGAAAATCTTTTACTGGGCGCCTATGTGCAGTATCGCAAGAAACAAAAGGAGCGTGTACGCGCGGACCTCGAAAGGATATATGACCTGTTCCCCATACTCAGAGAGAGGGAAAGGCAGCTTGCAGGGACGCTCTCGGGGGGAGAGCAGCAGATGCTCGCGATCGGCAGGGCGCTCATGGCCGGGCCCAAACTGATTATGATGGATGAACCCTCGATGGGGCTTGCGCCGTTAATTGTAAAGGATATTTTTCATATCATTCTGAAACTGCGAAATGAAGGAAATACAGTGCTTTTGGTGGAACAAAACGCAAAGGCTGCGCTCAGTATTGCAGACAGGGGATATGTCCTCGAAACAGGCAGGATCATGCTTCAGGGCTCTGCCGAAGACCTGCTCTCCAATAAAGATGTGCAGAGAGCATATCTTGGCAGGGACATTGATTCAGAGGTAGAGCTTAAATTGTAAGGGAGGTTATTATGTACTGGGAACCCGAATTTGAAAGTATGGACAGGGAAGAGCTCCAACAGCTTCAGTTGGAGAGAGTTGAGGCAACGCTGAACAGGGTACACATGAATGTCCCTTTTTATCGCAGGAAGTTCGATGAACTGGGCATTGACACCGACAGTATCCGCTCTTTTGACGACATACGCAGGCTCCCTTTCACCACAAAAGACGATCTCAGGGCTAATTATCCCTACGGTTTGTTTGCGGTCCCCCTCAGAGAGGTGGTCAGGCTGCATGCCTCCTCAGGAACGACCGGCATGGCGACCGTTGTCGGCTATACGAAAAACGACCTGAAGACATGGTCAAATCTTGTTGCGCGGGTACTGACAGCAGGAGGCATTACAAAAGATGACGTCATCCAGATCGCCTTTGGATACGGCCTTTTTACCGGCGGGTTCGGACTGCACTACGGCGCTGAACGGATCGGCGCATCTGTTATCCCGATCTCAAGCGGCAACACTCTAAGGCAGATAAAGATCATGCAGGACTTCAAGACAACCGCGTTGGTCTGCACCCCCAGTTACGCCTTACTCATAGCCGATACCATAAAAGAGCTGGGAATAAATATAAATGCGCTCTCTCTGAAATACGGGCTTTTCGGCGCAGAGCCATGGTCTGAGGCGATGAGAAAAGAGATTGAGGAGAAGCTGAAGATTATTGCCACAGACAACTACGGTCTGAGCGAGGTGATGGGCCCCGGCGTTGCAGGAGAATGCCTCGAGAAAAACGGCCTGCACATTAATGAAGACCATTTTCTTGTGGAGATCATAGACCCGGATACCTTTGAACCTGTTGCTCCCGGTGAGATCGGTGAACTGGTCATCACAACCCTCACCAAGGAGGCCTTCCCTGTTATACGCTTCAGGACAAGAGACCTTACACGACTGATGTCAGAGCCCTGCCCCTGCGGAAGAAAATTCCAAAGAATGCAGAGGGTCATGGGCCGAACAGACGATATGCTCATCATCAAGGGGGTAAATGTATTCCCTTCCCAGATAGAAGCAGTGCTGCTTGACATTGAAGGCACAGAGCCCCATTACCAGTTGGTCGTTGACAGAAAAGACGCGCTTGATACAATAGCCGTCCATGTCGAGGTATCCGAGCACATATTTTTTGATGAGATGAAGAAGCAAAATAAACTGATTGCGCTGATCAAGAAAAGACTGGCCTCAGAACTCGGCATCGGCGTTGAGGTAAAACTCGTCGAGAAAAAGACGCTTGAGAGAACTGAAGGGAAGGCAAAAAGAGTTATAGACCTCAGAAAGCTCTCCTGAAACCCAAAAATGCAATTCTTCATGGATATGATGGTGACCCTTCGACAGAGCCTGTCCTGAGTTCACCGGAGTGCTCAGGGTGACAGAGTGATTGTCATGGTGAGCTTCGGCGTGAGCTCAGTCGAACGCTTGTCGACACGCTTGTCGAACCATGGATGACTGACAAGTAACCATTCAGCTACGGGTATAGTTTTATTATTGGGAAAATTCCCCCTCTTAAGATAAGAGGGGGAAGGGGGAGTTAAGACAGGGACAACTTTGTTGAGCGAATGGCGATCTGCGAAGAAGAGGGTCTGAAAGCAACAGAGGTGAAGGGCGGAAGCATGCGGAGGCAGATTAGCAGGATAAGAAAAGTTTGACTTTTAAAATAGTAATACTTAAAATATAGGCAATACTATTTTGGAGGTAAGAAAATGTCAACGATAACCAAAAAGGGGCAAGTGACGATACCGAAGCCTTTTAGAGAAACCCTGCACATAAAAGAAGGCGACAGTCTTGTCTTTGAAATGAAGGACGACATGCTGATTTTGAAGAAAAAGGAAAGAAAATCTATACTTAGCCTCGGCGGAATTGCAAAAGGCAGGAAGGTTGGATTTGGAGATGAGAGAGAATTTGCCAAAAAGGTCGTTGCGAAGATGATTGCAAAAGAGGGGTTAAAGGGTGGATGACCCTATTTTTGTTGACACCAATGTATTCCTGAGATTTTTCATCAGAGATGTTGAATCTTTCTACCATAAGGCTATGAGCCTCTTTGAGAAAGCAGAAAGCGCGCAAGTTAAACTTGAAACGAGCGACATGGTGATCGCTGAAATCGTTTGGGTTCTTGAATCATATTATGATTTTTCAAAACCAGAGATAAGAGAAGTGGTTGATACAATCCTTGAAACAAAAAACCTCAAAGTAGCTAATCATTCAAGAGTCAAAGAAGCAATTGACCTTTATTCTTCAGGGAAAATGGACTTCATTGATGCCTACAACATAGCTTATATGAAGGCAAAAGATTTCAAGAAAGTTGCGACATTTGATGTTAAGCATTTTAAAAATATAGAGGGTGTTGAGTCGGTTTGGTGATTAATATAATGTCTGCGTACTGACATGAAAGAACTAACGTCAGAACAAATCGAAAGGCAGAATTTTGTTGATAATGCAATCTATCAGCTTATCCGTGAAATCAATCCGGCTGATAAAGTAACCACATAGGGGACGTTGATGAATAAGTTAACTAACTCCTCAACGTCCCCTGAACGTCCCCCAGTTTGAAGAAGGCGGTATTCCCAAACAGACAGCCAAAGAGACGCCCAAGGCATTGGATGAGCTCAAAAAAGAAATAATGAACCCGTTAAAAGTTCTGGCAGTCCTGCAAACGCATATACCTGAGCGCTTCCTTGCAGGGCACTATGCGGAGCGCCATCCGCAGTCTTTCGGTAAGAGGGAAGTCATTCTATCGCTATATTTAAAAGGGGAGTAAATATGGAAGCTACAAAAATTGCTTTGTTTAAAGGACGTAAAATTAGAAAAACAATCCATAACAATGAATGGTGGTTTGTTATTGTCGATGTCGTGGCAGCATTAACTGACTCTTTACAGCCTGATGGATACCTTAAAGATATGCGGCGACGCGATCTGGAACTTTCAAAAGGGTGGGGGCAAATTGCCACCCCCCTTTTCATAAAGACTGAGGAAGATCAGATCGACGAAATGGTCTATGCCCTCTACGACCTCACGCCGGAGGAGATTGCGATTGTGGAAGGGAAAAGATAATTATGCGGATTAAATATTCAAGGCACATGTCCATGAAGAATTGCATTTTTGGGTAAAGGAAGGGGCAAGGGGCTTCCATGGGGGTGGTGGAAGCCCCTTGTGCGGGGAGAGCTTTATAACTCTTTCAGATGAGACTTTCTTAAAAATGCAGGGAGATCACCTGCCTTCTCATAATTAAAAATATCTCCTGGCAGAGAACCTGGTTCGAAGGTATAATCAATGCTCTTTGCAAGCACTCTTTCAGCAGCCCTCAGAACAACAGGTTCTTTTTTAGGCGCCCATTTCCTGAGCTGCGGCAGTTCCACCTTTTCTTTCCGGTCGTCAAAGCCGGTGGCTATAACCGTCACCCTGACTTCGTCGTCAACATCAGGGTCTATAACTGCCCCGAATATCACATTCACATCTTCATGCGCCGAATCATAGATAAGAGACGTAGCTGCCTGGACATCGCTCAATGAGAGATCAAGTCCCCCGGTTATATTTATCAATATCCCCTTTGCGCCTTCAATGGAAGAGTCTTCAAGGAGCGGATTTGATATCGCCTTCTTTGCAGCCTCGAAAGCGCCTCCTTCACCCTTTGCCGTGCCGGAACCCATGACCGCGCGGCCCATGCTCTCCATGGTGGTCTTCACATCTGCAAAGTCCACGTTTATGAGACCAGGGACAAGAATAATATCCGATATCCCCTGCACAGCCTGCCTCAGCACATCGTTGGCTATTGCAAAGGACTTGAGCATCGGCGTGCCCTTATCGACAACAAGGCTTATCCTGTCATTGGGGATAACAATCATGGTATCAACACAGGCGCTCAGTTCCTTCATGCCTTCTTCTGCGTTCCGGGCCCTTCTCTTGCCCTCATAGAAAAACGGCTTTGTTACCACAGCAACAGTAAGAACTCCGAGTTCTTTTGCGATACCGGCCACCACAGGCGCAGCGCCGGTGCCTGTCCCGCCGCCCAGCCCGGCAGTGATAAATACCATATCACAGCCATCAAGGCATTCCATGATCGCATCCCTGTCTTCTATTGCGGCCTGTCTTCCGATCTCGGGATTGGAACCGGCTCCCAGACCCCTTGTCAGCTCTCTGCCGATCTGGATCTTTACCGATGCAAGAGACGTCTCCAGAACCTGAAGGTCGGAGTTGATTGCGATAAACTCTATGCCGTGCAGATTTGAGGCTATCATATTGTTGACGGCATTCCCGCCGGCGCCGCCGATACCCACAACCCTGATCCTGGCGTTGTGCCCCTTTACTTCTTCGATTTCAAACATAACATACCCCCTTCTTTCCTGTTATTGAGTTGTATTTGATCTTTGCTGCCATATTGATTACCATGCCCTATCCCTGCGTGCAGACGCGCTCTCATTATTTAATCACCTCATTGACCGGACTGACCAGCGCCCTGTCGGCAAATCTCAGGTCTATATAATCAACAGAAATATTCCTGTTCTTTATCTCCTGCTCTATGCCTTGAAGCCGGGCGAGCTTATCTTCGTATTCTCCGGCGCCGATCTTGACGACAACACCGTCGATATTTACAGACATTTCCTGAGGCTTATGCGAGACTATCTCTATACGGTCCTTCTGAGATAGAAGCCCTGTATTTTTTATTGCCTTTGCCAGGGTTATCGCCTCTGAAAAGGCCTCCTTTTCACTGTAAGGATTGCTCGATATGACCGGCAGAAAAGGCACTGCCATATCTTTGAGTTCCTCCAGCATGGCCCCTGTGTCATCAACAATAAAAAGCTTTCCTTTCATGTCGAGGAGGGCAAAAGGTTCTGCTTCCCTGATATGAATAAGAAGCCTGTCAGGGAATTCCTTTCTGATGATCACAGAACGTATCCATGGTGATTCCGTCATCTTCGAGAATATTTTCCTGCTTGAAACCATGAACAAATTTTCATCACTGCCGAGGCCGGCCATACTTTTCAGCTCTTCATCCGTCAGGTGTTCATTGCCGGTTATAACGATGCGCCTGATCTGAAACGCTGAGAGAGCAGCGGTTAACGCCATATAGATTACAGCCACGAGCAGGACTTCCGGGAGCGCTGTAAAAGCAAAGTATTTTGCGGCCGCAAGAAACCTTCTACCTTTGTGTTTGTTCGCCGTCACGTTCTTTCTGTTCTTTCCGATCGTTTTCACCGTATGCCTTCCAATATCCTTCGCAGGAGTTCGCCAAATCCAATCCCTGCGTTTTTTGCTATCTTCGGAAGCAGACTTGTTTCCGTCATGCCTGGAATAGTATTCACTTCAAGCACAAATGGATTACCATTGGTATCGATTATCAGATCAACCCTTGTAGCGCCGCTGCAGCCAAGCGCCTTATGGGCTGCCAGACCTATATTCTTTGCGCCGGCATAGGCCTTCCTTCGCAGCTGGGGCGGCAGGATATATTCCGTCAGCCCAGCAGTATACTTTGCCTCATAATTATAAAATTCAAGAGAAGGCCTGACTTCAACGCCGCCGAGCGCCTTGTTATTCAAGACGCCGATCTGGACCTCTTTGCCCGAAATATATTGTTCAACAACCACCTTCTCTCCGTAGGAAAACGCCTTTTGCAGCGCTGCTTTCAAGGCAGACTTGTCTTTGACTATCTCCACCCCGACACTGGAGCCCTCAGTCGCAGGCTTTATGACCCACGGCAAAGGGAACGGCGGTAAGGAGTGATGGGTGATGGGTGATGAGACCGAAGAACCGCCGGATTTTTTACCCATTACTCTTAACTCATCACGCATCACAATTTTGAATGCCGGGACCGGGATATTGTGATAAAGAAAAACCTTTTTGGAGGCCTCCTTGTCCATGGCAAGGGCTGAGGCAAGTACCCCTGAGCCTGTATACGGAATACCCATAATCTCAAGCATGCCCTGCACTGCCCCGTTCTCACCGTGTCCGCCGTGAAGGGCGATAAAGGCTATGTCGATCTTCTGTTTCTTTAAAACCATGCAGAGGTCTTCTCCTGCATCAATTGCCGCGACATTATATTTCAGGCTGCGGAGGGAATTATATACTGCTTGCCCGCTCTTCAGTGAGACCTCCCGCTCAGCTGAACTGCCGCCCATGAGCACTCCGATTTTCTTTTTCCTGAGGTCATTTTTATTCATATATTCATTCCCTGCCGACCACTCTTATTTCAGGCTCAAGGACAATACCGCATTTTTTCTCTACAATCAAAGACACTTCATGC
Source organism: Nitrospira bacterium HGW-Nitrospira-1 (assembly GCA_002839535.1). Lineage (GTDB taxonomy): Bacteria > Nitrospirota > Thermodesulfovibrionia > Thermodesulfovibrionales > UBA6898 > JAOUFP01. The sequence continues at coordinate 14,715 of PGYF01000010.1, read as the reverse complement.
ATAAGGCTTATATAATCCGCTGCCCTGCCGTTGCCGCTGTTTATGAAAAAATTCGCATGGACGCCGCTGACCTCAATTCCGCCGATCTTCATGCCCTTGCAGCCGGCTTCGTCAATCAGCTTTCCGGCCGACATGCCCTCCGGATTTTTAAAGACGCACCCTGCAGATCTGGCAGAGATCGGCTGGGTCTTCATTTTCTCTGCAAGATATTTCTGCACACGTTCCTCAACCGCATCTTTATCGTCTTTCCGTAAAATAATATTTGCGTTCAGGACAATATCTGTGGGCTTTATCGCTGATCTCCTGTATCCGAAACCGAGGTCTTCGGCGTCAAACCTGTCTATTTTGCCGTCTCCGGACATGATCACCACTGATTGGATCACATCCCTGATCTCGCACCCGTATGAACCCGCATTTCCGCATATGGCGCCGCCGAATGTTCCCGGTATGCCTGTCAAACCTTCAATGCCCGCGTATCCCTTTTCTTTACAGAAGTTCACGAGCATCTGCAGGGGCGCCCCGGCTTCAACAAAAAGACCGGCATAATTGCCTTCGTCGTGTATCACCTGCATCATCCTGAACGCCTTGAAATTGATTACAGCCCCCTCAATCCCGCCATCTCTGACAAGGACATTCGTTCCCCCGCCAAGGGGCAGAAACAATATATTTTTCTTCTGCAACAGCAGCATGACATTCTTCAGCGACACAGGGTCGGCAGGGCTCAGAAGCACGTCTGCAGGCCCGCCGACAGCCAGACTCGTATGATTTTTCATCGGCGCTCCGAACTCCGCATCCCCGCGGTATATCCCGCCAAGGGCATCTTCCCATTCCCTCCGGCTAATCAGCATACAGCCTCTCCAGTGCTGTTTCTCCGAGCCTCCAGACGTCTCCGGCGCCAAGGGTCAGCAGGATATCGCCTTTTTTCATTTCTGAGACAACATACTCTACAGCGCCTTCTTTATCGGTTCTAACAACCTCACAGTGTTTTTCCAGTTCGATCTTTTCAGCAAGAACATCCGAAGTTATGCCTTCGATCGGCTTTTCTCCCGCAGGGTATATATCGAGCAGCACTAATATATCGGCATCTCCGAAAGACCCGGCAAACTCATCCATCAGATCAGCGGTCCTTGTATACCGGTGGGGCTGAAAGATAACAAAAAGCCTGCCTTTCTTTTTCAAATATTTCCTGTTCTCTCTGCCCGCAGCAAGTGTGGCCATTATCTCGGTTGGATGATGACCATAATCATCATAGACCTTTATCCCACGCGCCTCTCCCTTGAATTCAAATCTCCTCTGTATGCCGCTGAAGGATTTCAAGGCCTCGCTAATCGCTTGAACATCCATCTTCAGTTCCCGAGCAACACCGATACAGGCAAGCGCATTGAGCACATTATGGATACCCGGCATGGGCAGGGAAAATCTTCCGATCAGGTCTTTTTTATAGATAACATCAAAGCTCGTCGTCATAAAGCCTCTTTCGATATTCGCCGCATGGATATCAGTCTCATCGGAAAGCCCATAGGTGATAAACCTCCTGTGGATTGACGGTATGAGTTCCCTGAGCGTCTCGTTTTCCCAGCAGACAAAGGCAACCCCGTAAAACGGTATTTTGTTTATGAACGATAAAAAAGCGTGTTTCAGGCTTTTCATATCTTTAAAATAATCCATATGTTCCCTGTCGATATTCGTTACAACTGCAAGCGTAGGCGAAAGCTTCAGGAATGAGCCGTCGCTCTCATCAGCCTCAGCCACCAGGAACTGTCCTTCCCCGAGTTTTGCATTGCTTCCTATGCCTTTGAGCCTGCCTCCGATAATGCTGGTAGGGTCAAATCCCCCCTTGCCCAGCACAGTTGATATCAGGGAAGTTGTCGTTGTCTTGCCGTGCGCTCCGGCAACCAGTATGCTGTACTTCAGTCGCCCAAGCTCGGCAAGCATTTCCGCACGCGGGATGACCGGCACGGAATGTATCGAAGCCTCAACCACCTCGGGGTTATCATCCGACACCGCTGATGAAATAACCACAACATGAGCAGTCCCTATATTCTCAGCCCTATGACCGATATAGACCTTTATGCCCATGGCCCCGAGTCTTTTGGTAGTTTCCGTCTCCCTAAGATCAGAGCCTTTAACCTCGTACCCCAGGTTAAAAAGCACCTCGGCTATGCCGGACATCCCGATGCCGCCTATCCCTACAAAATGTATCACCCGGTATTTTTCAAACATATTCAATCACCTTTTTTCCGTTGCTTTTTGACAGGATGGTTCTTTATAAGGTTCAGCGCTATATCAACGATCCTGCCGCAGGCGTCAGGTCTTCCGAGCCCCCTGCTTGACCTCTGCATTTCCTGTCGTATCGACTCACCTTCAAACATCTTGCGAATATGCGTTGCAACCACTTCCCCGTTCATTTCATGGTCAAAAACCACAAAGGCGGCGCCCATCTCTCTGAGTTTTATCGCATTAAATTCCTGATGTCGTCCTGCTGAATACGGATAAGGTACCAGCAAAGCCGGCTTGCCCAGGGCCGTAATCTCTGCAAGCGTTGTTGCCCCTGCCCGTGAAATGACCATGTCGGCTGCTGCATATGCTTCAGCCATCTGAAAGATAAAAGGCGCTGCAGTCCCTTTAAACCCTGACTTTCTGTAAGCCTCGCGAACACCCTTATAATCCTTCTCCCCTGTCTGGTGGAGAAACTGGATCTTTGTCCTGTAATCTCCAAGGTGGTTTAATGCGTCAACCATAGTCCTGTTGATCGACGCGGCGCCTGAACTTCCTCCGAACACGAATACTGTAAACATATCTTTTTCAAGAGAAAAAAGCCTCCGGGCAGCCTCACGCTCTCCCCTCAGTATCTTTGCCCGTATAGGGTTTCCAGTAAGAAACGTCTTCCCTGAAGGAAAGACAGAGAGGCTTTCCTGGTAGGTCACGCAGATATGGTCTGCAAATCTGCCCAGTATCCTGTTGGCCATCCCGGGGACGGAATTCTGTTCATGGATCATGGTCGGTACGGATTTCATATGCGCGATCAGCACGACAGCGCCTGAGGCATATCCGCCGACGCCGATCACCATATCCGGCATGACTGCCTTCAGTATACGGTATGAATCTATGGCTGAGAGGAATACCTTGGCCATCGCCTTTACCTTCCTGATAAACGACTTTCCCACAATACCCTCTGCCCTTACAAACCTGAGCGGATAGCCTTCCCGCGGGATCACCTTTGCCTCGATCCCGTGCTCTGTTCCAACAAAGACAACCTCGGCGCTTTGGTCTCTCTTCCTGAACTCCTCTGCCAGGGCAAGTCCGGGGAAAAGATGACCTCCAGTGCCTCCTCCTGCTATTATCACCTTCAACGGCTGTGCCCCTTCCTGTTATAAATATTTCTTCTCGCAATTTTTTTTGCCATGATATTGCTGTTGTCTTCCGCAGGCACGTCGTCATCTCCCTTTGATATCCTCAGGAGCAATCCTATGGCCGCCATATTTACCAATAAGGCAGAGCCCCCGTAACTCATAAACGGCAGTGGGAGGCCTTTTGTAGGAACCATCCCTGTAACAACAGCAAAGTTTATCATCGCCTGCATTGAAATCATCATAGTCAGACCATAAGCCAGGTAATAAGAGAAGCTGTCCTTTCTCCTGTTTGCTATCGTAATACCCCTGAGGAACAGAATCAGGAAAAGCGCTATGACAAGCGCAGCGCCGATCAATCCGAGTTCCTCTCCAACAAGGCAGAAGATAAAGTCTGTATGCGAGGCAGGCAGGAATGATAATTTCTGTTTTGATTCGCCGAGCCCCAGGCCGGTGATCCCTCCGCTCCCTATTGAGATAAAAGACTGTATGAGCTGAAAACCGCTGCCTTGGGGGTCTTTCCACGGATCAAGGAAGGAGGTGATCCTCCTGAGACGATACGGCTCCATGACAAGCTTATAGATGATTGGTATCGCAAGCGCTGAAACAGATGCGAGATATCTGAGCCTCATCCCGGAAATGAAGAGCATTCCGAAGGTCAGCAGGCCGAGGCTCATTGTTGCGCCAAAGTCAGGCTGTTTAAGGAAGGCAGCCTGAAAAAGCGCCATGATAAGCACCGGCTTTACAAAAGAGCTGTAATGTTCTGTGCTGTAATCAGCAGCCGACATATATTTTGCAAGGAAGATGACCATGGCGAGTTTCACAAGTTCCGATGGCTGGAAGGTTGTCGGCCATAATCTTATCCATCTCCTCGCCCCGCCTGCTGTTACGCCGATATATGGGAGAAAGACGAGGAGAAGGAGACAGAAAGAAAATACCAGCAGCGGCGCGGATATTTTTTTTAAAAAAGATGTTTTCAGTCTGTAAACGATAAGCATGGCTGCGGTTCCCAGCGCCATGGTAAAGAGATGTCTTTTGAAATAATAGAATTCCGTTATCTTTTTCTTTTCAAGGAGCGGGGTAATCACGGCAGTTGAGCTGTATATCATAAGGGCCCCAAATGCCAGCATCAGCAGCATGATGAAAAGCAGCGCCTTGTCATAGGTCCTGTCAACAGACAGGTTCATCCCTGATATATGGTTATGCATTATTGTTCTTTAACTCCATGACGATTTTTTTAAACTGTCTTCCCCTGTCTTCATAATCTCTGAACATATCGAAACTGGCGCAGGCCGGCGACAAAAGCACCACGTCTCCTTTTTTCGCCATGCGGCGGGACATTGTCACCGCCTCTGCCAAATCTTTGGCCATGTGCGTCTCCGTCACATCTCCCAGCGCATCCTGTATCTTGCACGAGGCCTCTCCGATCAAGAGAATTGCCTTGACCTTTTGCGATACCGGTTCACGAAGCACAGAGAAATCACCGGCCTTGTCCCGGCCCCCTGCAATAAGCACCACCGGCTCCCGGAAGCTTTCGATAGACTTGACTACAGCGCCTACGTTGGTGCCTTTGGAATCATTGATGTAAGTGACCCCGTCAAGCTCTCTTACCGGTTCAAGCCTGTGCTCGAGTCCCTCGAATTCCTTCATGCCCTGTATGACCGCCTCAAGAGGGCAGTGTGCAAGGAGTGCCATGGCTGATGCTGCCATGGCATTCTCCAGGTTATGGACGCCCTTGATCCTGATTTCATCAGCATTAATAAGTTGAGAGTTATAAGTTGAGAGTTGAGGGTTAATAAAATTGGAATAAATAATTCCATCTTTATAGTAAATACCATTAACTTCTTTCTCACGGCTGAAGAAATATACCTCAGGCAGTCTTGAATCTTGAATCTTGAATCTTGAATCGTACAATCTCATCGTCTCAGGGTCGTCGGCATTCAACACGAGAAAGTCCCCGCTCTGCTGATTCCGGTATATGTTGGCCTTTGCATTGCGGTATTCGTCCATCGAATAGTATCTGTCCAAATGATCAGGGGTAATATTGAGTAGAGAGGCAATATGAGGCCTGAAGCCGTCAATGGCCTCGAGTTGAAAGCTGGAAACCTCGACAACAAAAAAGTCAGGTGATGGGTGATGGGTGATGGGTGATAGGTCTTCTCCTTTACCTGTTACTCGTAACTCGTTACTCGTTACTATCTTGTAGATCTCCTCTGTCAGCGCATTCCCGATATTTCCGCCGAAAACCGTATTGAAGCCCGCCTTCTTCATCATATAATCCAGAAGGGTCGTTGTCGTGGATTTTCCGTTGCTGCCTGTAATCGCCAGAAAAGGGATTGGGGATTGGGGATTGGGGATTAAAGCCGCGTCTTTCACTAACCCCAGATCACTAACCCCTAACCCCTGCATTATCCGATACGCAAGTTCCAGTTCACCGATAACCTGTATGCCCTTTGCCCTTGCAGCGGCAATAGGCCAGATTTCCAGAGGCACTCCGGGACTGACGACAATCAGATCTGCCTTTGTAAAAACTTCTTCGGGATGACCTCCAAGCGCAAGCCTCACCGAAGGTCGGAGACCTTTGATCATATCAATTAGTTCACCCTCAGACCTTTTATCGGTAACCGTGACCTCAGCCCCCAATAGTGATAAAAGTCTTGCAGCGCCTGCGCCGCTTCGCGCAAGGCCGACAACCGTCACTTTTTTATCCTTTATCGTCATAATTACCTTTTTTGGCCATGTTCGTCTTTTTTGTGTTTTTACTCTTTGCAATGATTTTTTTACTCTTTTTATAGTCTGCCGACTGCTGCTGCTTTTTTGTTGTTTTAGAGCTCGACGTAACAACCTGTTTTTTATTCGCTGTTTTCTTCCCTGCCGTGATAACCTGCTTCTTCGTCTTCTTGTACTTATAGTTCTTTTTCGCAACCCTTACAGCTGTTTTTTTGGTATATGCCGCTGTCGTCATATTCGCAGCGTCATAGTCTGCCCTGGTCAAATACACAACAGGCTCCTCGTTATTACTCAGCACCTTTGATCCAACCCCCATCAACGCCTCAGTTTCCCTCCAGAGCATGTCCCTTCTCGGACTGCCCAGCAGCGCTACGATAAGGGTCTCATTGTCTTTCTCGCCGGCGCAGACAAAGCAGTGTTTTGCCTGGTTTGTATAGCCGGTTTTTCCTCCGAGAAGGTCGTCGTCAGACCACAAAAGCTTATTGGTATTCTTTATGAACATTGTCTTGCCGGTCTCGGTCGAAATCTCTGTTATCCTGGTGCCCAGTATCTCCTTCAGCACAGGATGCTTGATCGCATGCCGCATGATCTTTGACAGGTCATATGCCGTTATGTACTGTCCTTTCCCCGGCAGCCCGTTGGCATTAATAAAATGAGTGTTATTTACGCCTATCGCCAAGGCCTTCCTGTTCATCAGTTTAACGAATGCCTCTTCCGAACCCGCTACTGCCTCGGCAAGCGCGACTGCGGCGTCATTGGCTGATTTCATCAGCGCTGCATACAAAAGCGTCTCGATAGTAACTCTATCGCCTGCCTTGAGACCCGCCCTGGTCGGCGGCGCCCCGGCAGCCCTCCGGCTCACCGTAACAACGTCCGTCAAATTCGCCTTTTCCATTACCACCAGGGCAGTCATTAATTTGGTGGTGCTTGCAGGCAGCAGCCTCAACTCAGGATTCTTGGCATAGAGCACCCTTCCGGTTGCCGCATCCATCACCATAGCAGCCTTTGACTGTATGTCCTCGGCTGAAACAGAAGTAACAAGCAACAAGTGACAAGTGACAAGTAAAGACAAAAATAAAATTAACCTTTTGGCATTTTTAACTCGTAACCCGTAACCAGTAACTCGTAACTGTTTCATATTCACCTCAATTTCAGCGTCGCAAGACTCAATAACGCAAGCATTATACCGACAATCCAGAACCGTACGATGACCTTTGATTCATGCCATCCTTTAAGTTCAAAATGATGGTGTATCGGCGCCATTTTAAATATCCTCTTCCCTGTCAACTTGAAAGAAGCCACCTGAAAGACTACAGAGAAAGTCTCGATAACAAAGATGCCTCCTACGATTGCAAGCACGATCTCATGCTTTGTTATAATAGCCAAAGTCCCAAGCGCGCCGCCAAGACTCAAGGATCCCACATCTCCCATAAAGACTTCAGCAGGATACGAGTTAAACCAGAGAAAACCTAAAGAAGCCCCGAGCATCGCGCCGCAAAAGACCGTGAGTTCTCCTGTGCCCTGCAGGTAGAGGACCTGGAGGTACTGGGCAAATTTTGCATTGCCTGAAATATACACCAGTATCATATTTGCCAAAGAGGCGACGCCTACAAGTCCTATGGCAAGTCCGTCAATGCCGTCGGTCAGGTTAACGGCATTTGAAGAGCCGACGATCACCAGCACTGAAAAGGGTATATAGAACCAGCCGAGTTCCAGGAGCCATCGTTTGAAGAACGGGACGCTGAGGACAGACCTGAAAGGGTCATTCGGGTTTACATAAAGCACGACGCCTATGATAAGCGCCAGCGCTATCTGCGCGCCGAATTTATACCAGGCACGAAGGCCTTTCGGATTTTTTCTGATCACCTTCAGGTAATCATCAAGCAGGCCTATTCCTCCATAGCCGA
>PGYF01000010.1:0-6637 GCA_002839535.1 Nitrospira bacterium HGW-Nitrospira-1 | reverse complement strand
AATAAAACAGACCGGGCGCTGTCTGAATTTTCCGCCTGATAACAAACTCCTTCAAATTCCCCTGCCGCCCTGTTCATCTCAGGCCCTACAGCCACCAAAACGTCTATCTTCAGATCAGAAGCCAGCCTGACTAATTTCTTATGCGCTTCTTCCCGATAGCCGCCGAGTTCGAGCATATCGCCAAGCACTGCTATCGTGCGTTTCCGTTTTAATCTGATGAGCTCTTTTAAGGCTCCCTCCATGGAAGCAGGATTTGCATTATAGACATCGTTTATTACAATGGCCCCGAGCATCTCTTTTATCTCCATTCTCATCGGCGCGCCGCCGAAAGATTCAAGGCCGTTTTTTATATCGTTTAATTCTGTATCAAGCGCATCGGCCACAGAGGCCGCGGCAAGGGCATTGTATATATTCACTATTCCAGACAACCGGAGATTGACTGCAATCTCCCTTTTATCCGCAAAGCAGAGCTTGAAACTCGAGCCCCTGGTCTTCAGCATAATATCCTTCGCATAGACGTCCGCATTATTCTTTATGCCGTAGGTAATCAGCCTGCCCGGGTAATTTTTTATCCCTTCAAGCAAAAAAGCGTCGTCTGCATTTACCGAGGCGGCTTTGGCATAGGCAAGTATCTCAAGATCAGTGTCCCTTATTGCTTCAAGACTGCCAAAGCCCTCCAGATGAGCGGGCCCCACATTTGTTATAACCGCAAAATCCGGCAGGGCTATTTCACAAAGCTGTTTGATATCTCCCCTTTGATTAGACCCCATCTCAAGCGCCATGACGTCCTCATCGCCGTCCATCCTGCAAATGCATAAGGGCAGTCCTATGTGATTGTTCAGATTCCCTGTTGTCTTCAGCGCCTTCCGGCTCTGTCCGAAGATCGAGGATATAAGCTCCTTTGTGGTTGTCTTGCCGTTTGTCCCGGTAACACCGATAACCGGCAGAACCATTCTCAAGCGGAGATAACGCGCCAGGTCCTGGAGCGCGGCAAGGGTATTCTTCACCAGTATTACTGTTTTGTTTTCCGGCAGTTTCTGGGGAGGAGAGCCGACAAGAGCGCCGGCCCCGGTCATCAACGCAGCGCTGATAAAATCATGCCCGTCGAAATGATCACCCTTCAGGGCCACAAAGAGTTCTCCCTCACGGATAGTTCTCGAATCAATCGAAAGACCCGTGAATTTCTCTAATTTCCCGCAGAGCGCCTTGCCGCCGGTTGCCTGCACTAGGTCTTTAAGTTTTAAGCTCCCCATCATCTCCCCTGGTACAGATAAAACAAAAATTCTTGTAACTCATTGAAAAATCCGCGGCTAACTGCCGTTTTTAGGATTATTCATAAGCTGTTTTATCGCCTCTTCCAAAACCTCCCTGTCACTGAATGTATATCTCTTTCCCCCTATTTCCTGATAGGTTTCATGTCCTTTCCCTGCGATCAGGACAATATCCTCTTTCCCTGCCATCAACACTGCTTTTTTTATGGCCTTTTTTCTGTCCGGCTCGACCATGTAGTTTTTCCTTACAGCGCCTTCTTCGATTTCCTTGATGATTTCTTCGGGCTTCTCTGTTCTGGGGTTATCGGATGTGATGATCACAAAGTCGCTCAGTCTCGTTGCAAGAGCGCCCATCACCGGCCTTTTCCCCCTGTCTCTGTCGCCGCCGCAACCAAAGAAGAAAATTCTGTCCGAGGTCAACCTTTTGGAATCTTCCCTTTACAGAACCCATTTTCTTTATTCCGCTTATTATCATATCCCACGGCACATTCAGGCTCACGGCAGCGCCTACGGCAGAGAGTATGTTATAAACATTGTGCGTGCCCATAAGCGGAGACTGAACATTGTATGTCCTGCCGTTGAAATTAATATCAAACATAAGTCCGTCAAATGAGTTCTTAATATTCTCTGCAATAATATCCGCTCCTGTTTCAATACCGTATGTAATCAAATTCCCAACTTTTGAATTCCTCAGTTCAGATATTAATCTCCTTCCGTAAATATCGTCAAAATTTATTACAGACGTCCCGTCTTCCAAAAGAAGTTCTGTAAACAGTCTTTCCTTTGCCCTGAAATATTCCTCCATCGTTATATGAAAATCCAGATGATCTCTCGTTAAATTAGTAAATACCGCTGCCTTAAAAACAGTCCCGTCCACCCTTTTCTGCGCAAGGGCATGTGAAGACACCTCTGTGACAACATAACTACATCCCGCTCGAAGCATCTCCTCGAGGAGGGCCTGAAACTCCGGGGCCTCAGGGGTTGTATGAATCGCCTCATAGACCGCGTCCCTGATCATATATTGTATTGTCCCGATGAGACCTGCCTTCTGTCCCCATTCCTCAAGCATGGACTTTATCAGATACGTTATAGTTGTTTTCCCGTTTGTCCCTGTTATCCCTATCACCTGTAAAGACCTGGAAGGCCGCCCGAAAAAATTGTTTGAGGCAAGCGCAAGCGCCTCTCTGCTGTCTTTTACATGCATGAGGGTCACCTCTGGTCTCATCCTTTCACCAGTATCAATTCCAGGCCTTTCGTAAACAACCGCAATAGCGCCGCGCTCTCGAGCATCTACGATAAAGCTGTGCCCATCCGCATGTCCTCCGGGCATGGCAAAGAAAAGATGTCCCTTGCTTACCTTTCTCGAATCATACGCCAGCCCGGTAATATCAATAGCAATATCGCCTGATATTCCCGGTATGTCTATCCCTTTTATAACTTCACCCAGAATCATTTCGATACCAGCAGCAAGTCATTTCTGTAGTCTTCATCCATCGGCACATTCATATATGACAAGGCCTGATTGGCGATGTCCCTGAAAACAGGGCCTGCCACAATGCCTCCGTATATCTGCCCCTTTGGTTCGTAGATGACCACGATCATCGCGATCTTCGGGTTGTCCGCAGGGACAAAGCCGACAAATGAACTGATAAACCTGTCTTTGGAATATCTGCCTGTCCGGTGGTCAATCAACTGCGCTGTTCCCGTCTTTCCGGCAACCTGGTTTCCTTCGACAGCAGCCTCAGTTGCAGTGCCGCCCACTTCGACAACTGTCTTAAGGATATCTTTAAAAACCTTTGCAGTCTTTTCCGTCAAGACCCGCTTTGTTTCGCCTTGAAAAGAGAATATCGTCCGGCCTTCAGGCGTCCTGATCTCCGATACAAGATGGGGCTGCACAAGAGAGCCTCCGTTTGCTATAGCGGAATATGCCCGCAAAATCTGGAGCGGGGTTACAGCTACTTCCTGTCCTATCGGGATCGCCCCAATGGACGTGGCCGACCAGCTGTCAGGTTTTCTTATCCATCCCGATACCTCGCCGGGCATATCAATGCCTGTCTCATCGCCAAAGCCGTAGAGTTTTGCATACCGGTAAAGCCGTTCCTTGCCGAGCTTCATGCCGATCATGATTGACCCGACATTAGACGACTTCTGTATCACCTCTTTGAAGGTAAGCATTCCGTGCCTGTGTGCATCGCGGATGACTTTTCCACCCACTTCAATCGCGCCCCTGCTGCAGTCGAACTTTGAATCCAGATTATACAGCTTCTCCTCAAGGGCGGCGGTGCCGATGATAACCTTGAAAGTAGAGCCAGGCTCATAGATATCGGTGATAACCCTGTTTCTGATCGCGTTTTGATTTGCCCTGCCTGTATCATTCAGATCATAGGCAGGTCTGTTCGCAAGCGCCAGTATTTCACCGGTAAAAGGGTCCATCATAATTGCCGATGCAGCAACAGACTTCCACTGCGCCATGGCTTTGTCAAGCTCCTTTTCAACAATATACTGGAGTGCTTCGTCGAGCGTAAGAAGGAGGTCATTCCCCTTCGCCTCCTCCATATCCACCCCTGATGAAAGTTGTTTCCCGCTGGCGTCCCGCGCAAAATACACCTTCCCGCCTGCTATGCTCAGATACTTGTTGTATTTCAGCTCCAGACCTTCAAGAGGCTGATTTTCGCGCCCGACCATTCCAATCACATGGGAAGCGAGTATCCCCTTTGGATAGTACCGCTTGGCCTCGGGGACAAAACCGATCCCATCTATCTTCAGTTTCTTTATCTGTGCAGCCGTATCCTGGGCGAGTTTCCTGTTTATCCATGTGAACCGCTTGCCCTGCTTGAATTTGGCCTGAATGACTTTTGCATCCATACCAAGGATGCCCGAAAGCCTCTGTAATCCGTCTTTGTCGACAACCACCTCTTTAGAGTCGCAATAGAGGGATTCGAGTTCGAGGTTGACGGCAAAAGCCCTGCCTTTCCGGTCATAGATATTGCCTCTTCGCACCTGAATATCTTCAGCCTTGACCTGCTGGGATTTCGCACGCTCAGCGTATATAGCATGGTTGAATACCATCAGGTCCGTCAGACGAAAGAATACCGCAAAAAATCCGAAGACTATGACAGTATTCAGGATAACAATTCTTCTCCTGTTCACATCAGTTCACCCTGTCTGTTGATAAAGATATAAGAAGTAAACAGTATCAATCAGCCCCCCGGCTCTTTATACGAAGTCGCATTCAAACGCTAACTGCGTTTTTGAATGCAACTCCGTATTGCTTCTTAATTGCTGCTTTTTTTTATTTCAAGAGAGGCCTTGTGCGTTTTAGGCGCTGCATGCCTCTTTACATCTATGACCTTCGCCCTGTCAGGGAATACATACTCACTGCTGACAGGCTTGTAGTCCCGGTTGCCCTGCCCCTGGAAGGATGGTCCTATGTTCGCCAGAGAAATAAACTTTGCCCTGTCGGCAAGAAGCATCTTCATGTCCTTCAGAGATTCTGTTTTCTTTTCTTCAAGTGCGCGGAGATTATAGGAAATGGAAACCACATTCGACCGGAGCCAGATCAGGCCGAAGAGACCGAAAAGCAGAATGATAATGCAGAGAGGCTTATAGATAAATGACGGGAAATCGTTATGGGCGCTGCGCGTCATAGTTTTTCCGCTCCTCTGAGTTTTCCGCTCCTTGAAGAAGGATTAGCGCGTATTTCCTCAATGCCCGGACTCAGTGGTTTCTTCATGAGCTGTTTCAATACCCCCGCCTTTGCATTTTCCCTGATAAAATGTTTTACAACCCTGTCCTCAAGCGAATGGTACGAAATAACACAAAGCCTTCCCCCTTTTCTAAGGATTCTCAGCGATGCGTTCAGGCCTTTTTTCAACTCCTCCAGTTCCCTGTTCACCTCTATCCTCAGCGCCTGAAAAGTCTTTGTCGCAGGATGTACCTTCCCGTGCCTGCCGATTGACCTGGATATTATCTCTGCGAGTTCCGAGCAGGTATCAATACTCTTTTTGTCTCTTTCATGAATAATCGAACGGACTATTCTCATTGCCCGATACTCTTCTCCGTATTCTCTCAATATCCTTATCAGTTCTTTTTCTGAATATCCGTTCACCACATCCCAGGCCGAAAGCTCTTGTGAACTGTCCATCCTCATATCAAGCCTTTCATTTGAAAGAAAACTGAACCCCCTGCCTGGGTCTTTGAACTGCATCATCGAAACACCCAGATCAAGCAAAACGCCGTCTGCGTTATCAAGCCCCTGAGCATGTAGAATTAACTCCATATCGGAAAAACTGCCTTTTTTCAGTATCAATCCGGCGTCACACAATCTTTCTGCTGTTTTGGCGAGCGCCGAATCGTCCCTGTCTATGCCGATGACCCTTCCACTCTGTCCGATCTTCTCCAGAATCATTGCAGAATGTCCCCCAAGTCCGACTGTTGCGTCTACGTATGTCCCACCCTCAAAAGGGGCAAGGATCTCAATCACCTCCCTGCTCATTACAGGGAGATGTTCGATATTCATTTACAGACCATATGCGGCAAGCTTTTCTGCCACCACTTTTTTGTCTAAGCGTGAAGGGTCATTGACGGCATCCCATTCTTTTCTGTCCCATAACTCAATCTTTTCTATCTGCCCGACGATAACAATGTCGGAATTCAGGCCTGCGTCCTCCCTGTGGGCTGCCGGGACCAGGATTCTTCCCTGTTTGTCCAACTCAACTTCCTGGGCAGATGCGATGACCCTTCTCATGAAAAACTTTATTTCTTCCTGACTCTTCGGCAGAAGCCTGACCTTTTCTTCGAGCCTGCTCCATTCTTCCTGAGGATAAATATGGAGACATTTGTCGAAGACGTCATTGGTTATATAGAGTTTTGTGTTATAATTTGTTGAAATGATTTCCCTGAAAGGAGATGGTATGATGACTCTACCCTTTGGGTCTATGGTGTAATAATATTTTCCAGAGAAAGCCGGCATCTTCCCTCCACTTTCTACCACTATTTACCACTAAATTATATGAGATTATTCTTAATGTCAAGAAAAAAATTTCTTTTCCCCCATTATTTTTCTTTCTTTTCCATATGTTGTGCCTGTCATTTAATAATCAACAATATATTGATCTGCACAAATCACTCAGGGAATAATTTTTAACCCGAAAAATACAGTTATGTCAGGGTTGAGAACTGAAAAGTCTTAACAATGTCGCAATTTGGATATTGATAGATATAATTTGCTTTACATAATAATATGCAGTGCATTTGAGTTAATAATGTCGTGAAGAACCCTGTGCCAAGAGCACAGGGCGTCAAAAGTCAAAACAAATTTATTCTGTCATTCTCCGGCTTGACCCCCGCATCAAGCATGCCCTCTG
>PGYF01000009.1 GCA_002839535.1 Nitrospira bacterium HGW-Nitrospira-1 | reverse complement strand
TTGATGCTCCTATGACTCGGCACATCTTCTGCACCCCATGTGAGAAGCGATGCTGGTCCATAAACCAGTATTTCATTTGGGGTGTTTTGAGAAGATAGCCAACGCTTTTTTTAGGATTTCCCTATCCTCCTTGAGATTGGCGTTCTCTTTCTGCAGCTTCCTGAAATCTTCATCCTGAGGCTTCATATGCCCCTTCCCGGGAAAACTGCCTGCTGGATCCTCCGTATACTTCCGTTTCCATGTGCGTAACGGATTCTCATGTATCCCAAGGCTCCGGGCTGCTTCAGTGACCTTTCGCCCTCCCTCTGTTACAAGTCTTATTGCTTCTTCCTTAAACTGCCTGTCGTACTTCCTATTCCCTTTCCTCTCTTGCATCTCACACCTCCTAAGGTTTTAAGGTTGTATTGTAACCTAACCTTTCGGTGTGTCCACTATTTCGGGGGAAGATCATGCCCATCCTGCGACCATGAAAGAGGTTTTTATCAGGTTAAGTGCGAGGAGTATTAAGATTAAAGAAATAACAATCCTTCTTTCTCTAAAACAAAACGAAATAGAAGCAAGACTGAAGGAGTTTAGTGAAACTTGGCAACACTCTGAAGATGACGATATTTTTGCTGAATTTGTTTTCTGCCTCCTGACACCACAATCAAAAGCAAAGATCTGCTGGAACGCGGTAAAGAATCTCAAAGATAGCGGACTATTATTGGATGGGAATCAAGAGGAGATTATTGAAAAGTTAAAAGGTGTGCGATTTAAAAATAAAAAGGCACAATATATTCTACAGGCAAGGAAGATATTTTCAAACAATGGAAGAACTGCTATAAAATCTAAACTTAGCCAGTTTAGCAATACTTCCGAGACGAGAAACTGGCTTGTCCATAATATTAAAGGTATGGGCTGCAAAGAGGCAAGCCATTTTTTGAGAAATATCGGGTTCGGAAAGGATATGGCAATCCTTGACAGACACATATTGAGAAACTTAAAAATGTTTGGGATAATAGAGACAATTCCCACTTCGTTGTCAAAGAATAGATATCTTGAGATAGAGCAGAAATTTAAGGAATTCGCCCGCAGAATAAACATACCACTTGATAGTCTTGATTTAATACTATGGTGCAAAGAGACGGGAGAGATATTTAAATGAGAGGTGAAAAGGGTAGCCTGTTAGGCGACATAACCATAGGAGCCAATAACAATGTTTGATAAATGTCCTGGGGCAGCGAATTTACAAACACCTACGATTGAAATAAAGAAGTGTCCTGAATGTGGCGAAGAGGTCGAGATTTTCTCCACAGATTTTAAGGTAAATTGCAGCAAATGTGGATTTATAGTATTTAACGATTTGGAGTCGTGCATACAACAGTGTAAATACGCTGAGAAATGCGTTGGGGAAGAACTCTATGAAAAGTTAAAAAAGGATATTGGAGGCGGCGAGCGGATTTGAACCGCTGCATAAAGGTTTTGCAGACCTCCCCCTTAGCCACTTGGGTACGCCGCCGTTTTGAAAAAAGGGTTTAGTGATTAGGATTTAGGGATTGGCAAAAAAAGATTTAATAATTACTAACCCCTAATTACTAACCTCTAATCCCTGTTTTTTATGGAGCGGGAAACGGGGCTCGAACCCGCGACCCCAACCTTGGCAAGGTTGTGCTCTACCACTGAGCTATTCCCGCATTTTTCAATCAAATAAAAAGTAAGAGTTTCAGCTTTATCCTGTATTAATTCTTAACTTATCGTCCGACAATAAGCTATAATTACATAAGTTATAGAATGTAAATTCTAATAGAAAAAGGAAATTTTTGTCAATATGCTTTACCCGGACAGAAAGGAATTCAGACGGTTATCGGGAAAAGGGAATCTTATCCCGGTGTATAAAGAGATACTTGCAGATACCTTTACACCTGTTACGGCTTTCCTGAAGCTGGGCGGCGCTCCTTCTTTTCTTCTTGAGAGTGTTGAAGGCGGTAAGAAGTGGGCGAGGTATTCATTCATTGGGTCAAGGCCTGCAAAGATCATAAAAGGCAGGGGGAACACAGTGGAAGTCATAGAAGGCTTGCAGCCATCGAAGGTCTTCGAGACAGACAACCCGATCAACTGGATCAAAAAGGAGATATCCGCCTGCAGGCCGGTTGAGGTAAAAGGGCTGCCGAGATTCTTCGGGGGGCTGGTCGGCTATATCGGATACGACATGGCAAGGTTTTTTGAGCCTATACAGCAGAAGGACAAACAGGGGCCAGGTCTTCCGGATTTTTTCTTTATGCTTACTGATACCATGCTCATCTTCGACAGCTTTGAACAGAAGATAAAGGTTGTATCCAATGTGCATGTAGATATGCAAAACCTCGATGGGGTTTATCTGGAGGCTGAAAAGAAGATCGATGAAATCATATCAAGGCTCAGAGCGCCGCTTGTCATAAGCAACTCAGGGCATATGAACTCTTCCCGTGAGTTTATATCAAACATGCCGAAAGAGGAGTTCCTGTCGGGCGTTGAGAGGTCCAGGGAATATGTCATGTCAGGGGACATTGTCCAGGTTGTGCTGTCACAGAGGTTTGAGCGAAATACCTCTGTTGACCCTTTCAATATATACAGAGCGCTTCGCGTTATTAACCCTTCCCCTTATATGTATTACCTCGATATCGGAGAGGCCAAGATCGTCGGTTCTTCCCCTGAGATTCTTGTGCGTGTTGACAACGGGAAGATCGTTCTTCGGCCCATAGCAGGGACAAGGAAAAGGGGGAAGACAGAAGCCATGGACAAGGCGCTTGAGGAAGAATTAAAGAATGACCCGAAAGAGAGAGCTGAGCATATCATGCTTGTTGACCTTGGCAGAAATGACGTCGGAAGGGTTGCGCGTACTGGTTCGGTGAAGGTTACCGAATTGATGGCAGTTGAGCGGTACAGCCATGTGATGCACCTTGTGTCCAATGTGGAAGGCGATCTGAGGGAAGGGCTTGACGCCTTTGACGTGCTTGCTTCCTGTTTCCCTGCGGGCACGGTGAGCGGCGCTCCCAAGATAAGGGCAATGGAGATTATAGAGGAGATCGAGCCTGACAGGAGGGGTCCTTATGCCGGCTCTGTCGGTTACCTGAGTTATTCAGGGAATATGGACACCTGTATTACGATACGAACGCTTATCATAAAGGACGGCAAGGTATATGTCCAGGCCGGCGCAGGCATTGTTGCAGACTCTGAACCCGAGAGAGAATACATAGAGACCCTCAATAAGGCAAAGGGCATGATGAAGGCCGTGGATATGGCAGAGGAAGGACTGGACTAACCCAAAGGGGATGAAACAATGTTATTGATAATAGATAATTATGATTCCTTTACCTACAACCTTGTGCAGTATTTCGGGGAACTCGGGGAAGACATACGGGTCTTCAGAAACAACAAGATTTCGATACAGGAAATAGAGGAGATGAGACCTGAGGGGATTGTCATATCACCGGGCCCCTGCACCCCGAAAGAAGCAGGCATATCTGTCAGCGTCATCAAACACTTTGCAGGCAAGCTCCCGATACTCGGCGTCTGCCTCGGCCATCAGTCCATAGGAGCTGCATTCGGAGGCGAGATCGTCCGTGCGCCGAGGCTCATGCACGGAAAGACTTCCCTGATTTACCATGATGGCAAGACGATATTTGAAGGTCTGCCGAACCCTTTTGAGGCAACGAGATACCATTCCCTCCTTATCAGGAAAGAGAGTATGCCGGCTTGTCTTGAAGTGAGTGCGTGGACAGACAGTGGTGAAATTATGGGCGTCAGGCACAAAGAATATGTCATCGAAGGGGTGCAGTTCCATCCCGAATCCATACTCACTGTTGTAGGGAAAGACCTCTTGAGGAATTTTTTGAAGCTGAGGCAGCCATAAAAGCGCTATATTCCACCTTGCTGGCGCTATCAGTACATCGCGCCAATTATGCTTTCTCTTTCTTCTCCGTCTTTTCTTCTTTCCCGGCCTTTCCTTTGGCCTGCTTTATTTTTTCATAGTCTATGAATTCAAGTATTGCCATAGGGGCTGAATCCCTCAGCCTGTCTCTTGTCTGGACCAGTCTGAGATAGCCTCCGTTCCTGCCGGAAAACCGGGGAGCTATTTCAGTGAAGAGTTTCGACGCTGCTTTCCTGTCTGTTACATATGCCAGCACCTGTCTTTTAGAATGCAGATCGCCCTTTATCCCAAAGGTTACCATCTTCTCAGCTATTCTTTTTGCTTCTTTTGCCTTTGCAACCGTTGTTTCTATCCTCTGATTATCAAACAAGGCGGTAACAAGCCCGCGCAAAAGCGCCTTCCGCTGGTTTGCGGTCCTGCCGAATAATCTTCCATCAACTTTATGACGCATTGTCCCTAACACCTCCACTCTGTAAGGCTGCCTCTTTATCAAGATTTTCAAAATCGACCTTCATGCCAAGGCAGAGCCCCATTCCGGTCAATATCTCTTTTATCTCGTTGAGGGATTTTTTGCCGAAATTTTTTGTCTTGAGTATTTCAGGTTCTGTCTTCCGGACAAGTTCAGCGATAGTCCTTATATTAGCGTTCTTCAGGCAGTTATAAGACCGCACAGAGAGTTCAAGCTCATCTACAGTCTTAAAAAGATTGTTATTTAAAAATGGATCGCCTTTTCCCCCGATAAGCGCTGCATGCGGCTCGATAGCAATAAGCTCTTCATATTTTTTTTCAGCGACAAAAAGATCCATATGTTCGATAAGAATGGAAGCTGACTCAGAAAGGGCTTCTTCAGGGGTTATGCTCCCATCAGTCCATACCTCAATGATAAGCCTGTCATAATCTGTTGCTTTTCCGACCCTGGTCTTTTCTACCGAACAATTGACCTTCTGAATAGGGGAAAAAACAGCGTCAACAGCTATCATGCCGACAGGCAGGTCCTCCTTCGTAATCTCTGTTGTTACATAGCCCTTGCCTTTTTTAATATATAACTCCGCTTCAAACCTGGCGTCCTTATCCAATGTGGCGATGACCAGTTCAGGATTCAACACTTCTATTGAAGAATCAGTCTTCAGATCGCCTGCTGTTACCTGGCCCGGCCCCTTCACGCTAAAGGCGGCAACCTTATCGCCTTCCCCATGAAATTTAATCCGCATCTTTTTCAGATTTAAAATAATATCAATAACGTCTTCCTTAATACCTTTTATGGACGAAAGCTCATGCAGAGCGCCCGAGATTTTTACTGCAGTTACAGCCGCGCCTTCCAGAGACGACAGTAAAATCCGCCTCAATGAATTTCCTACTGTTGTGCCAAAACCGCGTTCTAAGGGCTCAACAAAGACCTTTCCGTATATGCTGCTCAGCGTCTCTTCATCAAACCTGATTTTTTCAGGTAATTGAAAGCCTTTTTTCTTAAGATTCATCAGGCCTCCCATCTGCCTCAAATGTATTTTTATTTTTTACTCTAAAGTTCAACTGAAAATACATGTTCTCAGCTCTCATTGCAAGCCTACTTTGAATAAAGCTCAACAATAAGCTGTTCCTGTACCGTCAACTGGATATCCTCTCTCGCCGGTATCTGCAAAACCTTTCCCTTGAAGTCCTTTGCATCCAGTTCAAGCCATGAAGGAACTCCTCTATGCTCAATCTTCGATATGCTGTCATTGACAAGCGCCAATTTACGGCTTGTTTCTTTAAGTTCAACAACATCGCCGACGCGGAGCCTGCAGGAAGGGATGTTCACTTTTTTGCCGTTTACCAGAAAATGGCCATGTGTCACAAGTTGCCGTGCGCTTATACGGTTAGGAGCAAACCCGATTTTGCAAACAACATTGTCAAGACGTGTCTCCAAAAGCTGCAAAAGCACTTCCCCGGTAACGCCTTTAGCGCCGGCCGCCTTTTTGAAGTATATCCTGAACTGTTTTTCGAGTATCCCGTATGTTCTCCTTACCTTCTGTTTTTCCCTCAACTGAATCCCGTAGTCAGATAATTTCCCTCTGCGCTGACCGTGCTGTCCCGGAGGATACTGCCTCCTTTCAATAGCGCATTTTTCTGTAAAACATCTGTCACCCTTTAAAAAGAGTTTTTCCGACTCCCTGCGGCACAACCTGCATAATGCTCCTCTGTATCGTGCCAATTTACACCCTCCTCCTCTTCGGTGGTTTGCAGCCATTATGCGGTACAGGCGTTATGTCTTTTATCAGATTTATATCCAGGCCTGCAGCCTGAAGAGCCCTGATGGCAGACTCACGTCCTGATCCCGGTCCCTTAACGTACACATCTATCTGTCTCATCCCAAAATCCATCGCCTTTTTAGCTGCTGCCTCTGCCGCAAGCTGTGCCGCATACGGCGTGCTTTTTCGGGAACCTTTAAATCCCATATTGCCGGCGCTTGCCCATGTAACAACACCGCCGGTAGGATCCGTAATAGTTACTATCGTATTATTGAAGGTCGCCTGGATATAGGCAGCTCCTGAATGAATATTCTTTTTGTCTTTTTTGGCGCCTTTTTTCCTCTGAGCCATGACTATACCTCCTTCTTTCTGCCGACAACTGCTTTTCTCGGGCCTTTTCGCGTGCGGGCATTGGTTTTTGTCCTCTGACCTCTCAGAGGCAAACTGGCCCTGTGCCTCAGACCCCTGTAACACCCGATATCAGTCAGCCTTTTAATGCTCATCGATACCTCACGCCTTAAATCACCTTCAACTTTAAAGTCTTTCTCCAGTAAAGCCCTGATCTTCACACTATCCTCGTCTGTAAGATCTTTCACCCTGGTATCAGGGTTTACACGAGCCTGTTGGAGCACCTTTTTAGAAACTGATCTTCCAACCCCGAAAATGCGTGTAAGCCCTATTTCTATCCTTTCATTTTTTGGCAGATCAACTCCTGCTATTCTAGCCATATATTCTCCTTTTCAGTGCCAGTGTTCAGTGCCAGTGTCAGTAACGTCTTCAGTCTGACACTGTTCACTGTCACTTATCACTCTGTTATCCCTGGCGCTGTTTATGCCTTGGATTATCACAGATAATCCTTATCACGCCTTTTCTCTTGATTGTTTTGCACTTGGTACATATTGGTTTTACTGATGAACGCACCTTCATAATTACTCCCTGGCTTATCAGCCTATTTAAATCTGTATGTTATCCTTCCCTTGGTCAGATCATAGGGGGAAAGTTCCATAGTCACCTTGTCGCCCGGCAAAATTTTAATAAAATGCATCCTCATTTTCCCGGAGACATACGCCAATATCACCTGGCCATTCTCCAGTTCGACCCTGAACATCGCATTGGGCAGAGTCTCTACAATCGTGCCCTGGACTTCTATGTTGTCTTCTTTTGCCATAAATGAAAGTATTAATTATACGTTTTCCGGCTTGCTTTAGTCAATATTTTTGGTCTGCCTGAGGTTACTAAAACAGTATGCTCGAAATGCGCTGATTTTTTGCCGTCAGTGGTCACTGCTGTCCAGCCATCACCCAATATCTTTACCTCATAAGCGCCGAAATTCACCATGGGTTCTATCGCAAGGGTCATCCCCTTCTTCAACCTCGGTCCTTTGCCGGGGGGCCCGTAATTGGGGATCTGAGGTTCTTCATGCAATTCCCTCCCGATACCGTGACCGACAAAGGTTCTCACCACCGAAAAACCATTTTTTTCAGCGTGGCTCTGTATGGCATGCGATATGTCGCTTATACGTTTCCCCTCAACGGCATTTTCTATGCCCAGGGTCAGCGCTTCTTCCGTTATCCGCAGGAGAGCCGCTGTCTCATTGTCGATCTTCCCGACTGGCGCCGTGAACGCTCCATCGCCATAAAAACCATCGCAATAGACCCCCAAATCCACGCTGATAATATCGCCGTCTTTGAGCTTGCGTGAAGAAGGGATGCCGTGTACAACCTCATCGTTGACCGAAGTGCAGATGCTTGCCGGATAGCCCCTGTAGCCTTTAAAGGCAGGCTTCCCTCCAAGCGCTTTTATGCGTCCCTCAGCGAACACTTCAATCTCTTTAGTTGTTATTCCTGTCTGTATCATACCTTTTATTGACTCCAGAACTTCTCCAACTATACTGCCTGCCTTTGCCATTTTCTCTATCTCTTCCGGAGATTTTAATATAATCAAGTTATCTCTCAGTCAGCAAAATCTGTTTAATGTGACAAGGTTGGACAATCACTTTTAGGTAAGGACTGCCTTTTCAAAAGATTCTGACTTCAGCCCCGCCGTCCTTTTATCCTGCCTTTTTTCAGAAAACCTTCGTAAGAGCGGGTCATCAGGTGCGACTCCACCTGAGAAACAGTATCAAGCGCGACGCCTACCGCAATCAAAAGAGACGTGCCGCCGAAATAAAACGGCACCTTGAACTTTGTTATAAGAACTTCCGGTATAACGCATACCATTGCAAGATATATTGCGCCGACAAAGGTCAGCCTTGAAAGTACATGGTAGAGATATTCAGAGGTCTTCTGTCCGGGTCTGATACCGGGGATGTATCCGCCATATTTTTTCAGGTTATCAGCAATATCTACAGGATTAAAGACTATTGCCGTATAAAAATACGCAAAGAAAAAGATCATGCTGACGTATAAAAATGTGTATGGCACTGTGCCCGGCGATAGCTGCCTTGCTATTGACTGCACCCAGGGTATAGCAATAAACCCTGCTATGGTGGCCGGGAACATGATAATCGAAGAGGCAAAAATCGGGGGGATAACCCCTGCAGTATTGATTTTCAAAGGCAGATGGGTCGATTGTCCACCATATACCTTTTTACCGACAACCCTCTTTGCATACTGTACCGGAATTTTTCTCTGCCCTCTCTCAAGCATGATTATAGCGCCAACCACCGCAACCATCATGATGATAAGGAAGATAACAAAGAATATGGAAAGTTCATTGGCCTGCACCAGTCTGACCGTACTGATGACCGCATTAGGGAATCGCGCAACGATTCCGGCAAATATGATAAGGGAAATGCCATTGCCTATACCTCTTTCAGTAATCTGCTCACCCAGCCACATAATAAAAGCAGTTCCGGAGGTAAGGGTGATCATGGTTACCAGCTTGAAAGACAATCCAGGGTTCTGTACAAAAAGACCATTTTGCATAGTCTCAAGGCCTGCTGCTATGCCGAAAGACTGTATCGCGGCTATACCAATAGTCCCGTAGCGTGTATACTTTGTGATCTTTTTTCTGCCGGCCTCACCTTCTTTTGCAAGCTTCCCGATTGCCGGAATAACCACGGTAAGCAGCTGCATGATAATCGAGGCGCTGATATAAGGCATAATGCCGAGGGCGAATATCGTGACCCTTGACAGAGCGCCGCCGGAAAACATGTCAAAGAACCCCATAAAGGCTCCGCCTTTTTCAGTCAGAAACCTGCTTAAGGCCTCTCCATTTATGCCTGGAGTAGGGATATGACAGCCTATGCGATAGACTGTCAGGAGGGCAAACGTAAAAAAGATACGCCTTTTAAGCTCTTCTATTTTAAATATATTCTGGACATTCGCAAGAAGTCCCAAGTTATATTACCTCTACCCTGCCGCCGACGGCCTCTATTTTCGCAGCAGCAGAAACACTAAACGCATTGGCCTTTATCGTAACAGGCCTCTTGATGCTTCCTTTGGCAAGCACCTTAAGCCCGTCTTTGGCTTTTTTAATGATACCTTTTTCGATAAGCAGTTCAGGAGTTATAACAGCATCGTCCTTAAGGGCATCAATGGTATTTAGATTAATAATAGCAAATTCCTTTTTAAAAATATTTGTGAAGCCTCTTTTGGGAACTCTTCTTTGCAAAGGCATCTGGCCGCCTTCAAACCCGGCGCCTTTTGTTCCGCCGGACCTGGCCTTTTGCCCTTTATGGCCTTTACACGACGTCTTCCCGTGACCGGAGCCAACCCCTCTTCCAACTCTTTTTTTATTCTTTGTGCTGCCTTCAGCAGGCCTTATATCCTCAATCCTCATAGTAAAAGTCAAACCTCCAGACTATTCGTCTACCTTTTCGAAAGATACAAGGTGAGACACCTTGTTAATCATGCCCATGGTCGCCTTGTTATCCGCTTTTTTTACAATAGCGCCGATTTTCTTCAACCCAAGCGCCTGTAAAATCTGCCGCTGTTTCGGGGTTATTCCTATATAACTTCTTTTGAGAACTATTTTCACCATTTAGCTGACAGCCTCCTGAGTTTCTTCCTCTCCGCGACCCCTGAGTTTTATCACAAAATCAGGATCCTTCAGGTTAGTCAGTCCGTTGACCGTTGCCTTTACAGAATTGTAAGGGTTATGGTTTCCCAGACATTTTGCGACAATATCCTGTATCCCTGAAACTTCCAGAATTGCCCTTACCGCGCCGCCGGCAATCAAGCCGGTCCCTTTCTGGGCGGGATTCATAACAACTGTATCCGAGCCAAATCTCCCGATAATCCTGTGAGGTATTGTCCCTTCTTTTATAGGAAATTTCAAGAGGGACTTTTTTGCATGCTCCACAGCCTTTCTGATCGCCTCAGGGACCTCTGCTGCCTTCCCCTTGCCGATACCCACAGTGCCTTCGCCGTCTCCCACTACAACCAGAGCTGCAAAGGAAAACCTTCTGCCGCCCTTTACTACCTTGGCCACCCTATTTATAAATACAACCTTGTCTTTGAGATTCAGTCCTTCAGGGTCAATCCTTCCCACCTTACCTCCTAATTCGTTATGCGTTATGCGTTATGCGTAAAGAGTTTAGGGAAACTATGGCAATGTGCGCCTCAAAAATATTCAACCCATTACGCATTACACATCACTCTTCACGGTCATATTAGAATTCCAAACCGGTTTCCCGCGCTGCCTCAGCCAATGCCTTAACCCTTCCATGATAGAGATATCCGCCTCTATCGAACACTACCTTCTTTATGCCTTTCTCCTGTGCCCTTTTTGCCAGAAGCCCGCCAACCTCTTTCGCCGTCACGATATTTCCCTTATGCTGTTTCATTTCTCTTACAGGACTATCAAGACTTGAGGCTGAAACCAGAGTGCTGCCCTTTGTATCATCAATAATCTGGGCATATATATGGTTTAAACTCCTGTAAACAGAAAGCCTCAATCTTTCCTGTGTGCCGACCACTTTTTTCCTGATTCGTTTGTGGCGTCGAAGCCTGTTATCTCCCCTGCTCTTAACCAAAATAGCCTCCTCAAACCTTTCTACAATCCGGGCGTATGGACGCCCGTATACTATTTTTTACCTGTTTTCCCTGCCTTAAGCTTTATCCTCTGACCGGCAAATCTTACGCCCTTGCCTTTATATATATCAGGTTTTCTCAGTAATCTCAGGTTGGCTGCGATCTGTCCTATCTTTTGTTTGTCTATGCCGGTCAAGGTAATCTGGGTCTGCTTCTGATCAACTGCAGCGGTTATACCATCAGGGAGATTAAACTCTACCGGATGGGAATATCCAAGCGACAGGATTATCCTGCTGCCCTGGACCTGCGCCCTGTAACCCACGCCGACAATCTCCAGCACCCTCTGATATCCTGCTGTAACGCCTGTAACCATATTCGCAATCAGGTTCCTGCTCAGACCATGAAGCGCCCTGTTTTTCTTTAAATCATTCTCTCTTTCAACAAGGACCTTGTTTTCAGCCAAAGAAGCCTTTGTGCCTGACGGCAGGCTCCATTGCAGCTCACCCTTGGGCCCTTTTATCTTTATCGTATTCTCCATAAGCCTAACGTCAACTCCGGCTGGAATATCTATTGGCTGCTTCCCGATTCTTGACATCCTGCGTCTCCTTTACCAGATGTGGCAGAGAACTTCTCCGCCTACTTTATCGCGCCTGCACACTTTACCGGTAAGAATCCCCTTTGATGTAGTCAGTATGGAAATTCCGACCCCGCCCATGACAGTCGGGACTACTTCACTATTGGCATATACCCTTCTGCCGGGTTTGCTGATCCTCTTTAGTCCGGAAATGCACGGATGGTTATCCAGAGCGTACTTGAGGGTAATCCTCAATATGCCCTGTTTTTTGTCTTTGAGGATTTTATATGCCCTGATAAAGCCTTCCTCTTTTAATATCTTTGCTATGTCAAGCTTCATCTTTGATGCAGGGATATCCACTTTTTCCGCCTTTATAAGAACGGCGTTCCTGATTCTTGTAAGCATATCTGCTATTGGGTCAGTTAACATCAATCACCTCTACCAACTTGATTTAGTCACCCCGGGTATCTGCCCGCGGAGAGCGAAGGTCCTAAAGCATATTCTACACATGCCGAATTTTCTGAGATAGCCTCTTGGCCTGCCGCATACCTTACATCTGTTATGTACCCTGACACTGAATTTCGGCGGCCTTTTTGCCTTTTCTATCATGCACGTCTTTGCCATTTTTATAATACCTCTCTAATTTCTAAAAGGGATGCCGAGCATGCGCAAAAGCGCCTTGCTTTCTTTATCAGTCCCTGCTGATGTACACATGATAATATCAAGTCCATGCACCATCTCGACCTTATCGTAGTCTATTTCAGGAAAAATAAACTGCTCTCTGATGCCAAGGGCATAATTACCCCTGCCGTCAAATGACTTGCCCGAAATTCCCCTGAAGTCCCTGATGGCCGGCAGAGCGACGCTTATAAGCCTGTCGAGAAATTCATACATGGTATTGCCCCTGAGTGTAACCTTGCACCCTATAGGCATCCCCTGTCTCAATTTGAATGTCGCAATCGACTTCTTTGCCTTGGTAATAACAGCCTTCTGGCCGGTAATTTTACCCAATTCCTTCTGTGCCGCCTCAAGAAACTTGATGTTTTGGATGGCCTCGCCAAGCCCGACATTCAGAACTATTTTCTGTATTTTGGGCGCCTGCATGATATTTTTGTACGAAAATTCTTTCATCATTGCAGGGACAATCTCATTGATATATTTTTCTTTCAGTCTTGGAGTCATTATCAGTCAATGACCTCCTTGCATTTTTTGCACATTCTGTGCTTTTTTCCACCTTCTAAAAGAGAGACGCCTATCCTGGCAGGCTTACTGCACTTGGGGCAGAAGAGCAAGACATTCGAAAGGGCAATCGGGGCCTCTTTTTCAATGATACCGCCCTGAGCATACCTCTTGTTCGGCTTCATATGTTTCTTGATGATATTGACCTTTTCAACCAGCACCCTGTTCTTCCCTTTATCAACCAAAAGAACCCTTCCCTTTTTACCCTTTTCCCTGCCTGTTATTACATACACCGTATCTTCTTTATTGATTCCCAAACCCATCTCTCCTCCTACAGTACTTCAGGAGCAAGGGAGATTATTTTCACATATTCTCTCCATCTTAGCTCTCTTGCAACTGGTCCGAAAATTCTTGTTCCTATCGGCTCGCCCTGAGGATTTATCAACACAACCGCGTTCTGATCAAAGCGTATATAGGAGCCGTCAGGCCTGCGCGTTTCTTTTTTGGTGCGCACAACAACACCCTTTGCAACAGCGCCTTTCTTTACCGTGCCGGCCGGTATCGCCTCTTTTACGCTGACAACAATAACATCCCCGAGTCTTGCATACCTTCTTTTAGAACCGCCCAGCACCTTTATGCACTGGACTCTTTTAGCGCCGGAATTATCTGCTACCTCAAGTACGCTCATTGCCTGAATCATTTTACGTTACTCCCTGTCAGGCTGCTCACCTTCTCAAGGACAAGCCATCTCTTGTCTTTACTTATCGGCCTGGTCTCCGTAATAAGAACAGTATCGCCGATTTCACAGACATTTCCCGCATCATGCGCCTTGAATTTCGATACCTTCTTTACCGTCTTTTTATAAACAGGGTGCTGAAAAAGCCTGGTAATAGCAACTACCACTGTTTTGTCCATCTTATTGCTGACTACTTTCCCCGTATAAGTTTTGTTAATCATTTTTACCTTCCAACGCTATTTTTAAAAACTATTATCATATGAGCCTTTTGCAAAAGTCGTTTTTTTTAGGGTAGCCGCAAACTTTAGTTTGCGTATTTTCTTTATTTTTTCTTCTTTTCCCCGGCAACAGTCAAAACCCTGGCAATATCTTTTTTTATCGCCCGGAGCCTCATGGGATTCTCTATCTCTCCTGTTGCCTTTTGAAATCTGAGGTTAAACAACTCCCTTCTCATATCCTGCTCTTTCCTTGCAAGTTCCTCTATCGTACTTTCCCTCAATTCAGCGGCTTTCATATTACCGGCTCCTCTCTTCTGACAAACTTCATAGCCAGAGGAAGCTTGTGTGAAGCAAGCCTCAAGGCCTCCTTGGCAACTTCTTCTGTTACTCCTGACATCTCATAAACAACCCTTCCAGGCTTTATAACAGCAACCCAATATTCAGGAGCGCCCTTTCCCTTACCCATTCTTGTCTCTGCCGGCTTTTTTGTTATCGGCTTATCAGGGAATATTCTGATCCATACCTTACAGCCTCTTTTGACATGACGGCTAATGGCAATCCTGGCAGACTCTATCTGCCTGCTGGTAATCCAGCCGGGCTCGGTCGCCTTCAATCCGAATTCACCAAAAGACACTTCGGACCCGCGGTAAGCCTTACCGTTCATATTGCCTTTCTGCATCTTTCTGAACTTGACTTTCTTCGGCATCAACATGGCTTAATTCCCCTTAAATGGCAGCTGCCTGCGCAGCAGGCTTTGCAGCCTCCGGCAGTATGTCGCCATGATAAACCCACACCTTCACTCCGATAGCCCCGAACGTGGTTTTCGCCTGGGCAACACCATAATTTATATCAGCCCTGAATGTATGCAAAGGCACTCTCCCTTCGCGATACCATTCTGTTCGCGCAATTTCAGCTCCGGCAAGTCTCCCGGCGCACATAATCTTGATGCCCTGAGCCCCGAATCTTAAAGCCGACGCCACTGATTTTTTCATTGCCCTTCTGAATGCTATCCTCTTTTCGAGCTGCAAGGCAACATTCTCGGCAACGAGCTGCGCGTCTATCTCGGGCTTCCTGATCTCCTTGATATCCACGCTGACCTGTTTCCCGCTGACCAGTTCTATATCCTTGCGAAGTTTTTCTACTTCAGAGCCTTTCTTTCCTATAATGATCCCCGGTCTTGCTGTATGAATAATAACCCGGATTTTTTGGCCGGCGCGCTCTATCTCTATCCTTGAGACCCCTGCATGATACAGTTTTGCCTTGATATCTTTTCTTATCTCGATATCCTCAAGCAACTGATCGGCATACCCTTTTTTAAGGTACCACCGCGAGTCCCATGTCTTTACAATACCTAATCTTATTCCTGTAGGATGCGTCTTCTGGCCCAAAATTTCCTCCTGGTTATTCCTCTGTTAATATCACGGTAATATGACAGGACTTTTTCTTTATCATGTTTGCCCTGCCCATTGATCTTTGCTCAACCCTCTTCATCCTGGACCCCTCATCAACAAATGTCTTGATAAGCAAGTCTCCGGAATCAATGTTGTTATTTTTCTGTTCTGCATTATGCATCGCGGATTTCAGGATCTTTTCTATAAACCTGGCGCCTCTGTACGGCATGAACTTCAGAGACAACAGGGCATCCCCTGCCTTTTTCCCTCTGATAAGATCAGCGACCCTCCGCGCCTTTCTCGGCGTACACTTTGCGTATTTTAATATAGCCTTAGACTCCATTTTTTCAGCCCTTTACACTCGTAGTCTTTGATGTCTTTGACGAGCCTGAATGGCCCCTGAAAGTCCTTGTTGGTGAAAACTCACCAAGCTTATGTCCAACCATGTTCTCAGTTACATATATCGGAATGAACTTCCTGCCGTTATGAACAGCGAATGTATATCCGATAAAGTCCGGCACTACCATAGAACGCCTTGACCAGGTTTTTACAATCTTCTTTTCTCCTGTTGAAATCATTGCGTTTACTTTCTTCATGAGCTTATCTTCTACATACGGGCCTTTTTTCAATGACCGTGGCAATTTACTTCCTCCTCTTTACGATATACATATTTGTCCGTTTACTGTTTCTGGTCTTGATCCCTTCAGGCACTCCCCATGGGGTGCATGGAGGTCTTCCTCCAGAGCTCTTGCCTTCTCCGCCGCCGAGGGGGTGGTCAACCGGGTTCATTACAACTCCCCGCACATGAGGTCTTTTCCCAAACCACCTTGTCCTGCCGGCTTTTCCGGAGGATAGATTCTCATGCTCGGGATTACTCACCTGACCTATCGTAGCCATACAGTTGGCTGCCACACGCCTTACCTCTCCGGAAGAGAGTTTTACCTGGACGTATTTTTCTTCTTTAGCGATAAGCTGGGCAGAGGCGCCTGCGCTCCTGGCCATCTTGGCGCCCTGACCGGGTTGCAGCTCTATATTATGCATAAATGTTCCCAGAGGCATATCACCAAGAGGAAGTGCATTGCCTGTTTTTATCTCGGCCCCCTTGCCTGAGGAAATCTCGTCACCCACGTTTAAGCCCACAGGGAGAATGATATATCTCTTTTCGCCGTCTTTATAGTTTAGTAAAGCGATGCGGGACGATCTGTTGGGGTCATATTCTATCGAGGCAACTACTGCCGGCACACCGACCTTGTCTCTCTTGAAATCAATGAGCCTGTACTTTCTGCTGTTACCGCCGCCCCTGTGCCATATTGTTACGCGGCCGAGGTTATTTCTTCCGCCGCTCTTCTTTAACGGCCTTACCAATGCCTTTAAAGGTTCGTTTGCGGTAACCTCTGCAAAATCCATGACAGTGCGAAATCTTTTTCCCGGGGATGTTGGCTTATATTTCTTAATTCCCATTATGCGCCCTCAATAAAATCAAGTTTTTCGCCTTTTTTGAGGGTAATCAAGGCCTTTTTCCTGTCAGGTCTTTTACCCAAAGACTTCCCCTGTCTCTTCCATTTTCCATGCGACTTGATTGTAGCTACCTTTTCCACCTTCACCTTGAATATTTCTTCCAGGGCTTTCTTTATCTCTATCTTGTTGGCGTCTCTCGTGACCTCGACAAGGAGTTTATTTTCGGCCTCTTTCAGGCTGCTCCCTTTTTCCGTAAATAATGGTTTTTTAATTATCGTAAAAAGATTCTTCATTTTTTGCCTGCCTCTGTCAACATTTCCACAGACTGCCTGTCAAACAATATCCATCTGTTGGCAGCCACCTCATACGGATTGAGGTCCGTCACTCTCGTAACCTTTACTCCAGGGATATTCCTGGCTGAAAGGAGCACCGCATCATTTTTACCGGGCACAACTATGAGAGTGCTTTTGCCTGCAAGCCCGAGGTTCTTCAAAATAGAAACCATATCTTTTGTGCTCGGTTTTTCGAGCCCGAAACCATCTATGACAATTATCTCGCCATCTGCCAATTTGCCTGAAATCGCGGCGTTCAGGGCAGCCTTCCTGGCCTTTTTCGGCAGACTATAGGAATAATCCCTTGGCTGCGGGCCAAACACCGTGCCGCCGCCTCTCCATAACGGGGAACGGGAACTTCCAGACCTTGCCCTGCCCGTAGACTTCTGCTTCCAGGGCTTCTTGCCTCCGCCGCTGACCAGACCCTTTGTCTTTGTTGCAGCGGTCCCCTGCCTCTGGTTCGCAAGAAAATTCACCACAGCGCTATGCAGGACTCCCGCCTTTGCGGTAACCCCAAAGACGCTTTCCGGAACTTCCATTTTTCCTACTGATGTATTGTTCTTATTTTTTATATCAATTTCAGGCATTTTAGCTTTCCTTTTTGATCTCGAGATAGGTCCCTTTTGCCCCTGGAACAGCTCCCAAAATAAGAAGAAGATTCTGATCTACCCTGACGTCAATCACCTTGAGATTCTTAACGCTGACCCTTTCCGAACCCATATGTCCGGGCATCCCCTTGTTCTTCCAGACCCTTGAAGGGAAAGAACTTGCGCCTATGGACCCCGGCGCCCTATAAAACGTAGAGCCATGAGATTTCGGACCGCCTGCATAATTGTGCCTTTTCATTACGCCCTGGAAACCCTTTCCTTTTGAAATACCGGTCACGGTAATAACATCGCCCTTCTGGAACTTCTCAACAGTGACCATCTCTCCCACTTTCAGGTCTCCCATCGGGAATTCCTTCATAATCCTGCATGGATTCAAACCGGCTTTCTTACAGATACCCCTGGTCGGACGGTTGGCTCTCTTCTCTTTTTTAACCTCTTCAAAGCCCACTTTTACGGATTCGTACCCGTCGTTTTCTTTGGTTTTGATCTGCAGTACGCCGCATGGTCCGGCCTCAACGACCGTAACAGGCCAGAGCCTTCCATTTTCATCAAAAACCTGCGTCATCCCAAGTTTCCTGCCCAGAATCCCTGTCATAGCTTTATCTCCACATCTACCCCGGCTGCAAGCTCCAGTTTCATAAGGGCATCTACTGTCTGCGGTGTTGCATCATGTATATCAATAAGCCTTTTATGGGTCCTTATCTCAAACTGTTCTCTTGACTTCTTATCTACATGAGGAGACCTGAGAACGGTTATCTTGTTGATATGTGTCGGCAAAGGCACCGGGCCCGCAACCCTTGCGCCTGTTCTCTGCGCAGTATCTACAATCTCCTTTAAAGATTGATCAAGAACTCTATGGTCGTATGCTTTTAATTTTATTCTTATTATTTGATTCACGATTACTCCAATACCTCGGTAACAACGCCCGCGCCGACAGTGCGGCCGCCTTCCCTGATTGCAAACCTCAGTTCCTTCTCCATTGCTATCGGCGATATCAGCTCT
>PGYF01000105.1 GCA_002839535.1 Nitrospira bacterium HGW-Nitrospira-1 | reverse complement strand
CTCCGAATCCAGATTTATATATTGTTGTCATTGTCCGGCTTGACCCCCGCATCAAGTGCGGGGCAGGCTCCGAATCCAGGATAGGGTATGGATTCCCCGATCAAGTCGTGGAATGACAGAGGGGGGTCGTGGAATGACGGAGGGGGGTCGTGGAATGACACAAATTAGGAAGCAATTCATCCCTGTGCCAAGAGCACAGGGAGTTCTTGCTTATTTATTAAAATAAACATGTAAAAGGAGAAGAAATGAAATTATTATTGTCAATGGTTTTAGGTGTTGTTCTTTTGGCAGGCCAGGCCAATGCCGAAGAAAAGAAGGCGTTCCAGACGCCTAAGGAAAAACAGAGCTACAGCATGGGCGCTGATCTCGGGAAGAAAATACAATCTCTGTCAATTGAGGTAGACCTTAATGCTTTTGCACAGGGCATGAAGGATGCTGTCTCCGGCAACAAGATGCTCCTGACCGAGCAGGAGATCAAAGAGACCCTCACTGCCCTGCAAAAGGAGTTGATGGAAAAGCAGGCAGAGAACGCTAAACAGCTTGGGGAGAAAAACATGAAAGCAGGAGAGGCCTTTCTCGCTGAAAACAAGAAAAAAGAGGGGGTAATAACCCTCCCGAGCGGTCTGCAATACAAGGTGATAAAAGAAGGCGCCGGGAAGACCCCTAAGGCAGATGATACCGTAGTCACTAATTATCGCGGCACATTGATTGACGGCACGGAATTCGACAGCTCTTACAAACGCGGGGAGCCCGCAACATTCCCGGTTAAAGGAGTTATCCCTGGCTGGACAGAGGCCCTGCAGCTGATGAAAGAAGGCTCAAAGTGGGAGCTGTTTATCCCTTCCTCGCTTGCGTATGGCGAGCGCGGGGCAGGCAACGCCATAGGCCCGAATGCAACACTGATCTTTGAAATCGAATTGATCTCTGTGAAATAGATCCTGAAATGTGAGCAGGGCCGGTTCAATGGACCAGCCCTGCCTGCCGCTTTTATTGTATCCTGTCAGTCCCCATATACTGTCTCAATGCCTCAGGCACTATGACCGAGCCCTCTTTTTGCTGGTAATTTTCAAGGATGGCCACAAGTGTCCTGCCGATTGCAAGTCCTGACCCGTTCAGGGTATGCACAAACTCAGCGCCCTTTTTCCCTGTGCGCTTGAACCGTATGCCCGCCCTTCGAGCCTGAAAGTCCTCGAAATTCGAACAGGATGAAATCTCCCTGTACGTGTTCTGGCCTGGAAGCCATACCTCAATGTCGTATGTCTTGGCAGCGGAAAAACCCATATCTCCTGTGCATAAGGTTATCACCCTGTATGGCAGCCCGAGCCGCTGGAGTATGTCCTCGGCGTCATTCGTCAGCTTCTCAAATTCCGCATAGGAATCTTCAGGCTTTACAAATTTTACGAGTTCGACCTTGTTAAACTGATGCTGCCTGATCAACCCCCTTGTATCCTTGCCGTAAGAACCAGCCTCTCTCCTGAAACACGGCGTATATGCGGTGTAATAAATCGGCAGGTCTTCTTCTTTCAGGATTTCGTCCCGATGCATATTTGTCACAGGGACCTCGGCGGTCGGGATGAGGTAAAGCTCAGGGTCTGCAATCCTGAAGAGTTCCATCTCAAATTTTGGAAGCTGTCCTGTCCCGATCATGCTCTCCCTGTTGACCAGGACAGGAGGAAAGATTTCTGTATAGCCTTTTGATGTGTTGAGGTCAAGCATGAAGTTCATCAGCGATCTTTCGAGCCGTGCGCCTGCCCCCTTCATGAGTGCGAACCTCGCGCCCGCGATCTTTGAAGCGCGGTCGAAGTCTATAATGTCGAGCGTTGCGGCAATGTCCCAGTGGTTCAGAGGCTCAAATGTAAATTTCGCCGGGGCGCCCCATTTCCGCATCTCGATGTTTTCTGTCTCGTCCCTGCCTACGGGCACTGATTCGTCCGGGATATTCGGTATTGTCAGGAGCAGGTTCCTCGTCTCATCTTCAACTTCCCTCTGTTTTTCGTCAAGCGCCTTTATCTTGTCTGAAACACCTTTCATCTCCTCGAGTTGCGAAGAGGCGTCTGCCTTCTCTCTCTTTAGTCTGCCTATCCCTTCGGAGACCACATTTCGTCTGTTCCGCAGTTCCTCAGCCTCTTTGAGCAAGACCATCCTTTTTTCTTCTATTGCCAGAAAATGCGACAGGGGGAATTCATATCTCCTCTTTTGCAGCGCTTCTTTCACTGCATTGATATTTTCTCTTATAAACCTTGCATCAAGCATCTTGCAACTCCATTTTATATTGATTGAGGCCCTTGCGAAAGTATTGTTTATCTGGATTCCCCGATCAAGTCGGGGAATGACAAACTTAGACTTTTGCAAGAGGCTCGATTGTCTTACTATAGCCCAGGCGCCTCCAAAATGATTGAGGCCCTTGCGAAAGTATTGCTTGTCTGGATTCCCCGATCAAGTCGGGGAATGACAAACTTAGACTTTTGCAAGAGGCTCGATTGTCTTACTATAGCCCAGGCGCCTCCAAAATGAAATATGCGGGTTAGTTGTTGGCCTGGGCTTCCGCCGGCTTTTTTGCCTTGCCGACACTGCTGATAACGTCAACCGCATAGCCCATCGCTGTTCCAAATACTGAACCCAGCACAATGTGGAATGACCCGACACAGAAGATGCCGAGCGCAATGCCCACTACCCTCAGCAGCCTTACGATCGTCGCAGTCTCCACAGACCCGCCTGCCAGATGACTCAACAGTATCAATGTGCTGTAGCTGCCGAAATAAAACCCCGGTATTATTCCGGATACCAGAAATACCAACACTCCGATCGCTGCCCCTATAGACTTTAAAAGAGGTAAAAAAGTAGAATTGGTTGGAGTAGATTTTACATGAGGCAACGAATATTCATTTCGTATAGTTTTTTAAATGAGGCAACAGGTGCCAACAATAACTCATTGGTTTTTAGTGAAAAAACACTTCTGTTTTGAGCAGTTCCGGGGAAGAAAATGCTGTGGTAACCACTCATGACGGAAGCCGTTAATGCAGCAGCAGCCCAACATAGGGCGCCAGGCTTCCGCCGTTTCCGGTGAGCGCCTTTCCATAAACTGTTTTTATCTGTGTTAAAATATTTAACTTGTAATTTTAGATAATGTGTCAAAGGAGGAAGATATGGGCAAGTCGGAAGATAAAGAGATAGAAAAGCTCGATAAATCCCTGGAGGGATACAAGGGCAAAATCGTCCCGGCAAATAAAGGGTCGGTCACATGGGACAAGGAGCTTATCTTCAAGGGCAGGACGCAGCGCGGCGAGGAGATAGACTTCGATGCGCATGTCCAGTGGGGCTGCACGCCAACGGAAAGTCTGCTCCTGAGCGTGGCAGGATGTCTCGCGATCGACTGCGTTTCTTTCCTTCAGAAGATGAAGGCGGTCATTTCAAAATTCAAGGTTGACATAACAGGGGAAAGAAACCCGACCCCTCCCCAGTATTACACAAAGATAGAGATGGTGATTCATATATCGGGTGAAAACATTACGCCAAAGAAGATGGACAGGGTGATCTCCCTCTCACAGGAGAAGTACTGCTCTGTCTACCATTCGCTCAGAAAGGACCTGGAGGTCAAGGTCAGCTATATTATTGAATAAGAAGTGTCAAAACAAATTTCTTCTGTCATTGTCCGGCTTGACCCCCGCATCAAGCATGCCCTCTGACTTGATCAGGGGGTCGGGGCAGGCTCCGAATCCAGGATAGGGTCTGGATTCCCCGATCAAGTCGTGGAATGACGGAGGGGGGTCGGGCAATGACACAAATCAGGAAGCAATTCAGCCCTGCGCCAAGAGCACAGGGAGTTCTTGCTTATTCTTCACAAAAGAAGCAGCTGTATTCCACTCATCACTCATTACGCATCACGGTCTTTTATTTGTTCATCATATCCAGAAAATCTTTATTTGTTTTCGTCCCGGTAAGTTTGCCGAGCAGGAATTCCATGCTCTCGACCGTACTGAGAGGGTTGAGCACCTTTCTCAGGATCCACATCCTGGAAAGCACATCCTTGTCAACCAGGAGTTCTTCTTTTCTGGTTCCTGAGGCATTGATGTCAATGGTCGGGAATATCCTCTTTTCCACGAGTTTTCTGTCAAGGTGCAGCTCCATGTTGCCGGTCCCTTTAAACTCTTCGAATATAACATCATCCATCCTGCTGCCTGTGTCAACGAGCGCTGTTGCAAGGATGGACAGACTTCCGTGGTTTTCGATATTACGCGCAGCGCCAAAAAACCTTTTGGGTTTCTGGAGTGCGTTTGAATCCAGACCGCCGGAGAGCACTTTCCCGCTTGACGGCATTATTGCATTGTATGCCCGGGCAAGCCTGGTTATGCTGTCTAAGAGAATGACCACGTTTTTCCTGGACTCGACAAGGCGTTTTGCCCTGTCAATGACCATCTCTGATACCTGGCAGTGTCTCTGCGGAGGCTCGTCGAATGTTGAAGCGATTATCTCTGCCTGAGATACCTGACGCTTCCAGTCCGTAACCTCTTCAGGGCGTTCGTCTATCAGCAGTATTATCAGATGAATGTCCTTGTGGTTCTTCTTGATTGCCTTTGCGATTGACTGAAGCAGCACAGTCTTGCCTGTTCTCGGCGCAGCCACGATCATGCCCCTCTGTCCCATGCCGATAGGCGTGATGAGTTCCATGACACGGGTTGAATAGTCAGTAGGATCGTACTCGAGCTTTATTCTTTCGGTCGGGTAATAGGGGATGAGGTTATCAAAGAGAGGCCTCTTGACATTTTCTTCGGGTGATTCGTGGTTTATCGCCTCGACTTTCAAAAGGGCGAAATATCTTTCCGATTCCTTTGGCGGCCTTATCTGGCCTGACACCAGGTCTCCTGTCCTAAGGTTGAACCTCCGTATTTGAGACGGCGAAACATATATGTCATCAGGCCCCGGAAGGTAACTGTAATCCGGCGACCGCAGAAACCCGAACCCGTCCGGAAGGATCTCCAGTACCCCTGCCGAAAAAGCGTTCCCGGTTTTTTCTGTCTGTGCCTGGAGAATCGCAAAAATCAGGTCCTGTTTCCTCAGCCCTGATGCGCCTTCAACCTTAAGTTCTTTGGCAACAGCAGTAAGTTCTTCGATAGTTTTTTCTTTTAGTTCGGAAATTGAGATATTTCCCATTATTTTACTCCTCATTATTTGGGTGATATTTTTTAGGGTATTTGATTCCCGGAAGGTTATTGTCCTGTCCATGCGGGACCTGTTGCCTCATTTAAAAAACTATACGAAATGAATATTCGTTGCCTCATGTAAAATCTACTCCAACCAATTCTACTTTTTTACCTCTTTTAAAGTC
>PGYF01000008.1 GCA_002839535.1 Nitrospira bacterium HGW-Nitrospira-1 | reverse complement strand
CTGCCATCCTGCCTCCTTCTAAAAAGAGGCAGTCTAACATTCTTAAAAGCGGACATTTCTATTTTGGCGAAACCGGACATTTCTATTTTGGTATGACAAACCGAACTTTTTGGGTTGACAATAAAGGCAGGTATCCATTAAAAACATGGAAGAGGGAATTGGCGTGTTGATTATCACAGGCACAGGCAGATCAGGGACAGAGACAATGGCAAAGCTGTTGGGCGGCCGCCATGAGTTCAGGGTGAATTACATCCTGGAGAAATATTTTTTGCATGCAGACCCTCGCTCTGACCCTTTCGACACAGTTGAAAAGAGGATTATGGTTATGCTGGATCTCCACCAGGGGATTGACAGAGAAACCTTTATCGATTCCTCAAACCTCTACATATATTTTATTGATGCTCTGTATCTGCTCAACCCGAAAATAAAAATTATCCTCACGGCGCGCAATGGAAAAGACTTTGTCAGGTCAGCGTTCAGCAGACGCTGGCATGAACAGAATGCGTTCGGCACAGTTCCCTTACGCAATGACCGGTATTTTGAAGAGTGGGATTCCATGACGCCGATTCAGAAGAATGCATGGATATGGGACTACCGAAACAGGAAGGCTCTCGCAGGCTTGAGGGGAATGCCTGAAGAACAGAAACTTATTCTGAGGATAGAGGATATTCACAAGAAAAAGACCCTCGATATGCTTGAATCATTTACGGGAAAAAGGATTCCGGACAGGGAACTCGCAGAAATACGTTATAATGCCAATCCCGCCTTTACCCTCCAGCCGAAAGAGGAATGGACAGAGAGTCAGCAGAAAGAATTCAATGCTGTAGCAGGCGGGATGATGAGTTTCTTTGGATATGCTTAACCATCTTTTCCATGACAGTTCCATTTTCGCAGAAGATAATCTTATTCTGTCTTTCGACCCCTGACGTCTATAACACTGCCGTTTTCCCTGAAGACGAGCAGTCTTCCTTTTGTATATGTTACGCCATGAATATTAATGTCCCTGGAGGGGGTGCAGCCGGCCGGCTCTCCATTTTTGTGGAGCCAGACCCTTGTGCCCTCAAGGCAGGGTATTGCCTTGAGGGAGATATTTTCGGAGAGATCAAACGCAGAGAGTTTTTTGTTTTCAAAAAAGCAGAGGTCTGCGCCTGCTTTTACAGGAATCCCCTGAGTGATGATGTTATGGGCAAGGGTGCATTTGAAGAGATTCCCGTTTGCGTGAAAGAGCGCCATGGTATCTGCCTTTGCCGGCAATCCGTCAATCATGGTTTCTTTCGAGAGTATTCCCATGAGAAGCCTTCCGTCAGGATAAAACTCAACCTCGGTTTTTGCCTTGCACGGAATGGCGCCAATGACAGTTTCCTGCGATATGTTGCAGCGCCAGAGTTTGCCGTTTTCGTCGAATCCAACGATGGAATCCGTTCTGAACAGAATGCCCTGTATAACATGATCTCCGGAGAGAGCGCATCTTTTCATACGGAGTTGCATTCAAAATGATAACAAGGCGGCAAGGAGGAAGCGACGAAGGCATACTGTTGGGTATGTTGAGGAGCTGACGACGAAGCCAACGCAATTAGCGTTTGAATGCGACTTCGTATCAGACGTTTGCTGTCAGGGTATATAATAGCGCTCTCTTTTCTGCAGGGGACCTCCCCATGCCATTTTTCAGCCATACATGCGATGCTCCTTTTCAAACAGTGTCTGTAAAAGTATCCTATCATAAAAGTCTGTTTTGTTTGAATTTGAACCGGGCAGTTTTCCGCTGATTTGACATCATTATTCAATACCATTTAAATTAGTGCCTATAGTTTTTTTAACGCACAGGGGGTAGGAATGGCCGATAAAATTAAAGTAAAAAATCCCATAGTCGAGATGGACGGCGATGAGATGACCAGGATCATATGGCATTTCATCAAGGACAAACTGATAACGCCTTTCCTGGATATAGACCTCCGTTACTATGACCTCGGAATCAGGCGCAGGGACGAAACAGACGACAAGGTTACTGTTGAAGCAGCGCTTGCGCTCAAGGAGACAGGAGTCGGAGTTAAATGCGCAACGATAACGCCGAACGCAGCCCGTGTAAAAGAGTACAACCTAAAACAGCAGTGGAAGAGCCCCAACGGCACGATACGCTCGATCCTCGACGGGACAGTCTTCAGGAAACCGATCATCATAAAAAATATCCCCCCCGCAGTCAATAAATGGAAAAAACCGATTATTATAGGCCGTCACGCATATGGTGATATCTACAATAATGTCGAGTATGTTGTGGATAGGCCCGGCGCCGCTGAATTTGTTTTTACACCGCATGCAGGAGGAGAAAAAAAGGTTCTCGCAATCCATGAATTCAAGGGCCCCGGCGTAATAATGGGGATGCATAATACCGAGCCTTCCATACGGAGTTTTGCAAAGGCCTGCATTCAGTATGCCATAAGCGAAAAGGTTGACCTCTGGTTTGGCGCAAAGGATACGATCTCAAAGCAGTACCATGGTTTTTTCAGGGACGTCTTCGCAGACGAAGTCGAAAAAATAAAAGATAAACTTCAGGCAACCGGCATCCAGTACCGCTATCTCCTTATTGATGATGCGGTGGCCCAGGTGATAAAGTCGGAAGGCGGGATGCTCTGGGCATGCATGAACTATGACGGAGACGTCATGTCAGACATGGTGGCGGCAGGGTTTGGAAGCCTCGGGCTCATGACGTCTGTCCTTGTATCACCTGACGGCAAGTATGAGTTTGAGGCTGCGCACGGGACTGTTATGCGGCATTACTATGAACACCTCAAGGGAAACCCGACATCAACAAATTCCATAGCCTCGATCTTTGCATGGACAGGCGCACTGGCGAAAAGGGGTGAACTTGATAATACCCCTGAGGTCGTGGACTTCGCCAGGACAGTCGAGTCTGTTGTCATCGAGACAGTCGAAAGCGGAATAATGACAAAAGACCTGATGCTTATTGCTGAACCGAAGGTTGATAAGTTCGCGCATACAGAGGAGTTTATAGACGCTGTTGTGGAGAGGCTGAGGAAGAAATTAGGAGGCCGGCCCATTTTCAATAAACGCATCTTTTAGAAGCCTTGACTGTCTTTCAAATGCCTGTCTGGAATTTTTCGAGTCTTTCATAAGCGCGATTTCCTGTGTGATAAGCCTTGCCAGGTTAAGGATATGGGTATCGACCCTGGCCGATTCCCTTTTATATAACGGATGGTCTCTGTTTATATATATCGTCGTCTCTTCAGTAAACACCTCTACTCCTTCTTCACCGAAACTGTCCACAACGCAGGATACGCCGGACTCCCCAAACTTCATTTTCTTAATGACAGCGTTAGGGGTCAGCCTCTTCACCTTAGGTTTTTTCTTCCTCTTTTTCCCGATCTGCTCATTTTCGAGTTTCCCTGCGGGCTTTTCCTTTTCAGCGTTATCCCCGGCTACTTGTTCTTTTCCACCGCTGCTTTTTTCAGATAAAAGAGCAGCCCCTCCTATCCCCTTTGAAATTTCATCGGCAATCGGGAACGCCCCAAAGGGCGAAAGTTCAGGATTGCGGTACAACGCCTTATATATGCGATGCAGGGCTTCATTCAGGGCGCGGCTTACAACCCTGCTCTCCTTTTTTGCGGTGAGCCTGTGCAGGACTTTTTTGACGTCCTCAAAGACTTTTTCCATCACAACAAGGAACGCCTTATATTCAGGCGAATCCTTGATAAAACCCGTCCTGTCGCTGGTTATTGGAAGAAAATCAGCGTTTACTTCACCTCTCACGCGGGCCATAATCTTCCCCCATGTCTCCATACCAAACAGCTCCCTCCTGACTGTAACCTGCTTCACCTTTATTTCTATGCCGAGCTCGTCTGTTGAAGCCAGTACCTGTGGCAGTATTATTATCTCTCCATGTACCGGACCGAAATCCGTGCCCTCAAGGAAAGGAATTCTCTGCCCTGTAAGGCTCCTCGGCGTTATGGTATGCCTGTTCAGTTTTACCTTAAAATCAGGCGCCTTGAGCGGGGTACCCTCAATAATTTTGGCTTCAATATCGGTCAACTCAAACCTTCTGATCATGCCGGTCAATAAAACGGTTGTGCCGTCAACCTGCCTGAAGTCCGAAGGGAGTATCTCAAGAGGGAGACTCCAGACATTCCCTGACTTTTCCCAATCTTTTTTGTCAAATACTACCCTGCCGACGAATTCTCCAATTTTTGTCAGGACCTCGAAACGTTCGCACGCAGAAAGGCTTGCGAACTTGCCTATGCCGAACTGGCCTATCCTGTCCCTTCCGTAAACCGGGGACCGTGAGGTGTGAAGCTTCTGCTGCGATCCGATATTGAAGTATTGCTTAAGCCCATCCCTGTCCATCCCTGTTCCATTGTCCTTGATTTCGATGCTGTCTTCTGATGCGGTAATTTCCACAAGGGTCGCATCTGCATCATAGGCGTTGTTTACGATCTCACGGATAAACTCAATGCTTTCAGTATAAAGCCTTTCGCCGATCGTGATTATATGGCTCTTGTCGACAGTGACAGGGATATATTCTTTTTCAATGTCCATTAGCTGATTATTTTAACACAACAGGTAATAATTCAATGAACAGAAAAAAATAAGAAAAAAATAACGCTTGACAGACTGCTGCAAAAGGAGTAAGTTGAAGATAAGGAAGATGGTTGTACAGGCGGTGGTTTTGCTGCTCTCTAACCGGAGCCTCAGGATGTAAGGTCTTTGGATGTAAAGTCGCAAGATGCAAGTCTTTAGATGTAACGTCTCAGGATGTACAGCCGTAAGAAGTACCGGTTAGGAAGAGCAGCAAGACGCCGCCTTTTTATTTTGCCCGCTCAGACATGGCAGCGCCAAACAAATTGCAGAAAAATAAAGCTACTCCCCTTTGTCAGCCTCCTGCATAATCTCCTCAGGCGTCTTTGCAAGGGTCTTTTCCTCGGCCTGCTTCTTAAGCTCCATTTTTTCCTTAACTTTAACTGCCTGTCTGGCCTTTGCAAGCTGCCGGGTCTCTGTTTTGACTTTGAAATCCCCTTCCCCGTACATGGTAAAGCGAAGCCACCGAAGCGAGAATTTGAGGAGTTCAAGCTCGTCCTCTTTTATTTTCGTGACAACCTCAGGCTCAATGTTGTATGCATCAAGAAAATTGCTATTGAAAATAAAATCCCTTACCATATCGAGGTTTGAGCTGAACATAAAGAACAGGTCGAGAGATTTCTGCCCCAGTTCAACCATGCCCAGAGTCTTTGTCTTTAAGACAACTTCCATCCAGTCTCTGTTCATCTCGTCATACAAATCAGATTCCTGGTCAGCCCGCCACTCCTCTATCGTCCATTCCTTGTCTTCATTATGTCCGAGGCAGTGGTCTTCCTTTATCCTGATAAAGAAATCCTCACCGGTTTTTTTATCGTGTTTTTTCATTATTGCCATACCTATCGGGTAGTAACGGCAGGTCACCGGACGGTCTGTATATACAGTACAGCCTTCAGGCGTAACAAAGGGACAGGACTTCTCTGCGTCATCTTCCAGCTTGAGGACAACTATCGGCAGCGGTGTCCCGTCTATCG
Source organism: Nitrospira bacterium HGW-Nitrospira-1 (assembly GCA_002839535.1). Classification (GTDB taxonomy): domain Bacteria; phylum Nitrospirota; class Thermodesulfovibrionia; order Thermodesulfovibrionales; family UBA6898; genus JAOUFP01. The sequence continues at coordinate 13,135 of PGYF01000008.1, read as the reverse complement.
AACCAGGCACAGTATGCTTCAGAAGAAAATCATGGGATGAGACTCCAAGCCTGTTTTTCAGGCGAAAAATGTCATAGGGCGTCAGGTTTATCCTGATCCCGCTGCAGCATTTTGTAAAACAGCCGATACCAGGATAGCACCTGAATTTTATCCTGCTTTTACGGGTAAGCTGTTCAGGCACAATAACGCTCTTCTGGAGCTTTCCTTTAACCTCATCCATTTTCTCTTTGAATTCTTTTTCATCCAGCGGCATATTCAAATCCTCTTTTATGTTTTATATGTTTTCAGACAAGCAGAGCAGTAATATCAGGAATTTCAATTGTTGTATTATAACAAAAAAGCCGGTTCCGATGCCCAGGAACCGGCTTTTTCTATTTATTAACTTCTTCCAGCTACAAACTATAACATGGGAACGATCAAAAGCGCAACGATATTGATGACCTTGATCATCGGGTTGATTGCCGGACCTGCTGTGTCCTTGTAAGGATCGCCGACAGTATCGCCTGTGACAGAGGCCTTGTGTCCATCGCTCCCCTTCTTGTGTACAACGCCTTTGGAATCGGTAACGCCGTCTTCAAAGGATTTCTTGGCGTTGTCCCATGCGCCGCCGCCGCTTGTCATGGCAATAGCCTGGAAGAGTCCGGTAAGGATACTGCCGATAAGAACGCCTCCGAGTGCTTCCCTGCCAAGGGCAAGACCAACTACGATAGGAACCACAACAGGGATAAGGGCAGGGACCATCATCTGCTTGATAGCGCCTTTTGTGACAATGTCAACACACTTGCCGTATTCCGGCTTTGCCTTGTATTCCATAATGCCGGGGATCTCCCTGAACTGTCTTCTGACTTCCTCAACAATGCTGCCTGCCGCCTTTCCAACAGCCTCCATAAGGAGTGAGCCATAATAATAAGGGAGCAGACCGCCGATAAAGAGACCTGCCAGAACCATTGGATTTGAAAGGTCAAAATAAAGCTGTGTGCTGAAGGACCTTGAATACTCCGCAAAAAGGACCAAGGCTGCAAGACCTGCTGAACCGATAGCATAACCCTTTGTAACAGCCTTTGTTGTGTTGCCGACTGCATCCAGGGGGTCTGTGATGTTACGGATTTCTGCAGGCAGTCCTGACATCTCTGCGATACCGCCTGCGTTGTCTGTTATCGGGCCGTATGAGTCAATCGCAACAACAATGCCTGTCATCGAAAGCATTGAAACCGCTGACAATGCGATAGCAAAAAGACCGCCCGCTGCATCGCCTGCAAATCCGCCGCCGAGTGCATAAGCGCCGAGGATCGAGGCAACAATAACTATAACAGGCGCGGCGGTTGACTTCATGCTGACTGCGAGACCTGCTATAACGTTTGTGCCGTGACCGGTCAGACTGGCCTGCGCAATGTGTTTTACCGGGGGATACTGCGAAGCAGTGAAGTACTCGGTTATAACCACGATCAGTCCGGTCAATGCAAGACCGATAACCGCCATGAGGAAAACATTCATCTGTGTAAATGACGGATGAGCAATTATTGAAGCCTGCGCTGATGCGCCTTGCAGGAAATAGCCTGTTACAATATAAAATGTTATTGCTGCAAGACCGCCTGCAACAGCCAGCCCCTTATAGAGCGCGCCCATGATATATCCGCTTTTGCCGAGTCTTACTGCAAATGTTCCGATAATAGAAGCTATGATTGATATTCCGCCAAGCAGCATCGGGAATTCCACCCATGCGCTGTCTGCGCCAAAAACAGTCTTTGCAAGAAGCATTGCCGCAACGAGCGTAACCGTGTATGTCTCATAAAGGTCAGCTGCCATACCCGCGCAGTCGCCGACGTTGTCGCCGACATTGTCTGCAATAACAGCAGGATTTCTGGGATCATCCTCAGGAATACCTGCCTCGACCTTGCCAACGAGGTCAGCGCCTACGTCAGCAGCCTTTGTATAAATGCCGCCTGCGATACGGGCAAACACGCTCATGAGTGAGCAGCCAAATCCAAGTCCTACAAGCGCATGGAAGGCCATCTCAGGCGCTGCCTGCTTTGCTATAAAATAAAAACCCGCAAGACCGATAATTCCAAGACCAACGACCATAACACCTGTCACTGAGCCGCCCTTGAACGCAAGCCCGAGCGCAGCCTGAAGTCCCCTGCTCGCTGCCTGTGTAGTGCGCACGTTTGCCCTGACAGTAACCCACATACCCACAAAACCGGCAAGCGCTGAACCAACAGTGCCGACGATAAAACCAATAGCGGTCCAAATGCCGAGATTCATCGCCGCGATAAGGACAACGAGAATCACTGCAACCATAGCTACAGTTCTATATTCGCGTGCAAGGAACGCATATGCGCCCTCTTTAATAGCATTCGATATCTCCTGCATCTTCGCATTTCCCGCGTCCTGTTTTGAAACCCACATTGCGGTTATTACAGCGTAGATAACACCCAGCAATCCGCAGCCTAAGGCAAAAAGTATAGTTGAACTCATTTCTCCTCCTTTTCTTAATTAAGACCTTGTTATAACCTCTCCTAAAGCGACCTTGAGACCTGAGAAAACACCTGCCACTTCACCTCCTTATAAATTAGAAATTCTCACGCCCAATACGGAGACTTTTTCTCATATGCTTTATCGTGTGGTCCGACGTCTACAAATTTAATCGTCTCATCCGCGCATTTTTTACAGTCATGGCAGCATATTATCTTTTCATCGTCTCTTGCCCTGCAAACCTTGCAATATAAATAAATAATAAGAAAATTCTTCTTGACAGAACAACTATAATACCCTCTGAAATTGCCCTTTAAAGGTTCTCCGAGAGCAACAGGATTTTCTATTATCATGTCAACCTTCTTCTGAATTATCTTTTTTATGGAAACGTGCTTTTTCAGAGATTTTACAAAAACATCGCTAAACAGCGCCTCCATTCAGAAGACCTCGTCATACCTAAACCACTTCACCTTGCCGTTTCTAATCCTTGAAATCATATCTAAAAGACTCTCTTTGAAATCCGGGTCAGTAAGAATTACTTCAGTAGGTTCTTTGTCCTTAGTGCGTTTCAGGTTCAACACAAACTGCGTAAAAATCTCTGATATGGTTGTTCGCTGCTCTTCTGCGTAAGTCTTTACATATTCTATTAAATCCCTGTCAAGTGTTATGTTGACTTTGCCTTTATGCATTATAATTCACCTCCAGCCTTACTTCATTTTATACGCCTGCTATGCGTCTTGTCAAGACAGATGATGCATTAAAAACATAAACAAACAGCAACGGTCTTAATTTTGATCATGAGTATTTTTTATCCTCCCTGCCGGAATACTTTGCAAAGACAAGGGCAGTGGTTCTGTATGCCATATGCGCCATCTTTGAAAAAGGCGCATAGGCAAAGAGGAAAAATACAAACACCAGATGTATAAAGTATACCGGATAAGCGAGCGCTGCAATATCAGCCAGTCTTAAGACCTCTGACAATATTCCTGTTGTGACTATCGTCAGAATTATGCTGATGAAGAGCCAGTCGTAATAGCTGCCGTTGCCTGCCTTCTCAGCGTTGTTCTTCCTGTTCATGATAACCTGGAGTATGCCGGCAAAGAGCGCCAAGGCGCTGATATTGGCGAAGATCTTCATCGGATCATGAAGCGGATAAGGCGATAAACCGAAGTTGAAAATGCCCGAGGTCTTGATACCGAAGAATTCATACCCGTAGAGATATACAAGCGCCCAGACCGCTGCAATTGCCAGGCCTGCAAAGCCGAAAAAGACAAACATATGCGCATTCGACCTGTCCTTGGTCACCTCGCATTTTTGAAAACGCCTGTGCGTCATGAACTCCAATATCGTATTTATAATAATCACAGGGATCGGGCCCTTCACCATCCTCTGCCATTTGTTTGTGCTAAGCTCAGCCCCTGACTTAAGGTCTCTCCAGTATCTGACCACACCTGCAAAAAAGCCAAGACATGCAAACAGAGCGGCTGCAATAAAAATGGCCTCAACCGCCAGTACCGGCATAAATTTCTCTGCATAACTAATCTCCCCTTCCGGTATCCGCAGATGCCCAAGATAGCCCAGCACAGTAAGAAAAATAACAACTGGGACAGCAAGCAGGCCTAAAAGGTATTTGGGGTCGCCAACAGCCTTTCCGAGAAAACTCGGGAAGGCATAATGCTCTATGCTGAGTTTCCTGATGGCGCCAAGCACCTCTCCTGGCTTTGCGCCTCTGGGGCAATAGGCGGTACAGTCACTGCACTGATGACACAGCCAAATATCGGGGTTGCTGAAGAGCTTATCTTTCAGCCCCCACTGCGCCTGTATCATCTCTTTCCTCGGGAAAGGTTTATCCTCAGGCGTTACATTACATACTACAGAGCATGTTGCGCACTGATAACACTTCTTTAATGACTCCCCGCCTGAGTTCATTATCTTTTTGACAAATTCCAAATCCGGTTTAATCACATTAGCTTCTGCCATTATTCCCTCCTAAAATCCCTTCATTGGGTTAAAGCCTACACCTTCTATAACTTTCACGAATTTATCAATAACCTCAGGGATTTTATTATATTCATCTATTGAGAACTGGACCTGCTGGACCCTGACAGGTTCAAGCCTGAGCTTGCCAAGTGTTTCCGCCACGTTGTCCATCCTTTTGTTGCAAAGTTCGCTGCCCTTGACAAAGTGGCACTGATAATCGTCACCGTATTTGCAGCCGATAAGCAATACTCCGTCCATGCCTTTTGACATTGCATCCGCAATCCAGATAGTGTTTACCGATCCAAGACAACGTACCGGGATAAACCTGATATCAGCAGAGAATTTAAGTTTATTAAGACCTGCCATATCCAGCGCAGGGCCTGCATCGTTTTCGCATACAAATGCGACTATCCTGTATTTTTCTTCGTCTTCATCAGGCACGTTTATCGCCTTGACCATGGAGCCGATCATATCGACGTGGTAGTTTTTAAAGGAGATGATCCTCTCAGGACATGCCCCCATGCAGGTACCGCATCTTCTGCAGCGAGTCGGATTCGGCTTCGGGGTCCCTTTTTCATCATCATCGAGCGCGCCAAAAGGACACTCTTCAGTACACCTCTTGCACTGGGTGCATCTCTGGAAAAAGAATTCAGGGAAGGACGTGTCCCCTGATCGTGGATGTACTGCCATGCCCCTGTTCGTGGATTCAAGGCACTGTATCGCCTTCAGGGCAGCGCCTGTTGCGTCTTCAATACATTCCCCGTTTGTCATCGTCTGTCTCACATTACCGGCAGTATAGACGCCTGTCCTCCTTGTCTCATAAGGAAAGCAGATATAGTTTGAATCACAATATCCGTCAAAGAGTTCAAGGTCTTTAAACGCCGGGCCCTGCCTGTATGCAAGATTAATTACAGGATCAAACCTGGTTTCAGGGACCATGCCGGTCGCAAGCACAACCATATCCACGTTTACAGCTATATTCTCCCCGATCATGGTGTCATCGACTTCTACGGTAAGGCTCTTGTCGGCATTCTCGGTAACGCCCTTGACCTCTCCTCTTGTCAGGAATATCCCTTCGTCGTTCTGCATGCTCTTGTAGAAATTCTCATAGACGCCGGGGGTACGCATGTGTTTATAGAAAATAAAGGCCTTGCCGTCAGTGTAATCCTCGCGCACATATTTGGCCTGCTTTAGCGATATCATACTGGTGACGGATGAACAGTATGGGAAATCACTGTCGTCACCGTTTAGACCCGGACTCTGAATGAATGCCACTGTCCTGGCCTCTTTGCCGTCCGAAGGCCTGATTATCTTGCCCTTGGCGGCAGCATCTTCCATCATCACATTCGTGATAACATTTGCAAATTTACCGTATCCGAGATGTTCGAATTCAGAAGGGTCAGCGGGCCTGCCGCCTGCAGCGACAACAACAACCCCAAAGCGTTCAGCATCCGTGTCTTTGGTAAGTATATCCTCGCATTTGATCTGATCAGCCGGGAGTTCTACCGGTTCCTCTGTTTTAGCTTCCCCTGTTTCCTCTTCTTTTTTCCTGGGGGGCGGAACGTCCCATTTTGTTTTTGTGCCTGCCTGCTTGAACGAAACGTCAAACATTCCTGGTGCGCCGCTTATCCTGGCAATCTCCGTGCCGGTCTTTATCGTTATCCGCGGATGATTAGAAATCTCCTTTATCTTTTCCTGGATATTCGCAGGTTCCAACTCGCTGTACGGGGCCTTTGTCGGAATCTGTTTGCGCTGTCTTGCAGCGTATCCGCCAAGCTGTGAGTTCTTTTCAACAATCGTAACATCATATCCAGTGTTCGCAGCCTCAATCGCAGCAGTCAGCCCTGTAATGCCGCCGCCGATAACAAGAATGTTTTTTGTGAATTCCTCAAGAAACGGTTCAGGAAGGCTGGTTTTATTGGCCTTGACAATCCCCATCCTGATATAGTCCTCGCCAAGCATCTGGGTATCTTCATTCGGCTTCGTCTCTGCCTTGACCTCTTCCTTGCCTTCAGCGTCCTTTGTCTTTACCTGAACCTGCTTTGTCCAGTCATGGCTCCAGACAACCTGCTCTCTCACATTGACCCTTTCTACGATATTCGAGGGGCCAAAGTCAAACACGTCATATTTGACCCTGCCTGAGCATGCAGCGATCACAATCGTATTAACACCCTCTGTCTCAATATCCTGATTTATCAGACTAACGCCCTCCTCACCGCAGAGTGCGGGATGGGTCTTGCATATCGGGACCTTATACTCCTTTGTCGCTACAAGAGAAAGCTTCTCAAGGTCGAGGCCTTCCCCGATCGAGCAGCCGCCGCATATATATACACCGAGTTTCTTTTCCATTTTACCTCCTCCCCAACATTTGGATGGCCTTCAGCGCAGCGCCTGTTGCTGTCTGTCCTGAGGACATAACATCACAGGGTTTCCTGACGCAGCCCGTTGACAGTATTTCGCCTGAGATCACAAAATTATTTTCATCATATTTTGCATTGCCGGGGACCTTGACTGCAGAGGTTGAAGGTTCCATGCCTGCTGCCAGCACAACCATGTCAAATTTCTCATGGAGTTTCTTGCCGGCAAGCGTATCTTCGACAGTAACGAGCACGTCCCCCGTAGAGGCGTCTTCCTCTATCTTTGCGACCTTCCCTTTCACAAAAGACACATTCGTATCTGCCTTTACTTTTTTGTAGAATTTTTCGTATCTCCCCGGAGTCCTCAGGTCAATATAAAATATGGTTGCCTTTGATTTTGGATTGGCCTCTCTTATATATGTCGTCTGTTTCAGCGATGCAAGACAGCATATGTACGAACAGAAGGGGAGATGATTTTCATCCCTTGAGCCGGCGCACTGCACAAAGGCAATATTCTGAACCGCCTTGCCGTCAGAAGGCCTGACGATCTTACCCTTCGTAGGCCCGTTCGGGGCTGCCAGCCTCTCCATCATAATATTCGTTATCACATTTTTGACCTTCCCAAAGGACAGGTTGTCGATCTTTTTGGCATCATAGGGGTTCCAGCCGGTTGCCCAGACAATGGAAGCTACCTTTAACGTGAAGGTTTTCGGTTTCATGTCGAGGTCTATGGCATTATACTGACAGGCGTCCTTACACTTTTGAGCAGCGCTCGTACCAAGAATGGATGGATGAAGCACGTATCTCTGTGGGAAGGCCATCTCGTGCGGCAGATACGCTGCCTTTGTCTTGTCCATGCCGAAATTGAACTCATTCGGTATCTCGACGTCACAGGCCTCTGCGCATTTTCCGCAACAGGTGCAATTGCTGTTGACATACCCCGGGGTTTCCTTCAGGGTCACATCATAATTGCCCGGCGCCCCTGAGATTTTTTCAACCTCGGTGAGCGTGAAGTATTTTACATTCCTGTTTTTCTTTATCCTCTGGAAGTTGATCTCCAGTCCACAGGCAGGGGGACACAACTTGGGGAAATACTTATACAACTGCGCCACTCTTCCGCCCAGATAAGGATTCTTTTCTACAATAAATACCTCATGTCCTACCTCGGCTGCCTCAAGGGCCGTGGTAATGCCGCTTATCCCTCCGCCTACAACTAAAATGCCTGAAACAGGGGCTCCGCTCATTTCATGCGCCATGTTATTCCTCCATTGTTACTTCAAATTAACAAGCTGCGGACAGCCGGTTTATTTACTGTCTGTTGCTGTCGCTTTTCCATAAAGCTGCTGACTCAGTAAAAGGCTTCTGCCGCCCTGAGGCGCAGAACTATTATAGATAATATATCTTTAAAAAGCCTTGTGTCTGAAACCATGCCTTTTACTGAATCAACACATCCTGCCTAATTCTTATTGTGCCCGGGGTCTTTGAAACGCCGGGCACAATATATAAAACAACACTTCGTCAGACAAAAATCAGTCGGGTATTATCTGGATATAATCCTTCTTGAATACCGACCATTCCTTTTTTTCAGGATCGAACTTGGAGTTCACAAAGCACTTCCAGTTCTTCTCATCAACGAGGTCAAAGTCAGACCTGTAGTAAAAGCCCGGATACCTGGACTCTTCCCTGAAAAGGATATGTCTGAGATGAGACTCAACAGTGCCGAGCCTGTGATAGTTCTCCCAGGCCCTGAGCAGTTCGTGGAGGTCTCCTGCAGCCATCTTCTCGGAGTCTTCCCTGAGCATGCCAAGGAGTTCGAAGGCCTTTTTAAGCATTGGCCCGCTTGTAACATAAGAAGTTGCAATACCTGCGCCGTACTCATCGCTAATCTTGATAAGCCTTCTCTGGAAACCTGCAGGCTTGATGTAGTTCGGGTTGACGTCAGTAGATGTTGACTTCTGGTAGTGTTCCATGAAGGTTTTTACAGGCTTGTAGACGATGTCTGCAAGTTCCTTCGCAGATTCTTTAAGAACAGGCTTGAAGTCAGCGTTGTCCCTGACGAACCTGACCATCGACTTTGCCACCTGCCTGCCTTCAGCGTGTGAACCTGAGGAGAACTTGTGGCCGGAAGCGCCTGTGCCGTCGCCTGCAGTAAAGAGGCCGTTCACCGTGGTCATCTTGCTGTAATTTTTGCCCTTGTACATGATCTTGTATGATTCAGGCACCCAGTCTTCATTCGGACCAGCAGCCCATATACCGCAGCAGCCTGAATGCGAGCCAAGGAGATAAGGCTCTGTAGGCATAATCTCGGAACCTACTCTTTCAGGCTCGGTGTTCGTGCCTGCCCAGAGACCTGCCTGACCTACTGACATATCAAGGAAGTCTTCCCATGCCTCTGCGAGGAGGTGCTTTACTTCCTTAGGTGACATGGTGGCGGAAAGATTGGCAAGCGCTGTAGGGGTATCCATATAGATCGGGCCTCTGCCTTCCCTCATCTCTTTCAGCATGAGATGGTTTCTAAGGCAGGAAGCAGGTACTTTTGCAAGACCGTATGGCGGATACTGTTTCAGCATCTCAGCGTTTGTTACCATGTAGTTCTCGCCGAGGGTGTTTGTGGCCTTTGCCTTGAAGAGGAGGAACCATGCGCCGACAGGACCGTAGCCGTCTTTAAACCTTGCGGGAACGAACCTGTTTTCCATCATGGTCATCTCTGCGCCGACTTCCTGGCACATGGTATATGTAGAGCCTGCATTCCATACTGGATACCAGCATCTGCCCATACCTTCACCTGTTGCCCTTGGCCTGAATACGTTGACCGCGCCTCCGCAGGCTACCATCATTGCGTTGGTCTTGATCACATATACCTTGTTTTCTCTTACGCTGAATCCGACTGCGCCTGCGATCCTGTTTGACTCGTTCTTGTCAAGCACGAGTTTTACGATAAAGCATCTTTCGATGATGTTATCTGATCCCAGCGCTGCCTTTGCAGCTTCTGCTACAATCCTCTTGTACGACTCGCCGTTGATCATGATCTGCCAGCGGCCTGAACGGACAGGCTTTGTGCCGACCTTGAGGGTAGGAGCGCCCTGTGCGCCGTCAACAGTCTTGCCGTCTTCAAGGGTCTTCCATATCGGGAGTCCCCACTCTTCGAAGAGATAGACTGATCTGTCAACGTGTCTGCCGCAATCAAAGATAAGGTCTTCCCTGACAATGCCCATCAGGTCATTTCTGATCATTCTTACATAATCGTCAGGGGTGTTTTCACCGAGGTAGGTGTTGATTGCGGAAAGGCCCTGCGCAACAGCGCCGCTTCTCTCGAGGGCAGCCTTGTCGCAAAGAAGTATCTTTGTGCCTTCAGGGGCCCATTTCTTTATTTCGTATGCAGTCCCGCATGCAGCCATACCGCCTCCAACTATAAGTATGTCTGTATCGATCTCGACTATAGCAGGATCTAATGTTGCCGCTAATTCTCCAGCCGGCTTGTTTGGTAATGCCATGTTTATTTTCCTCCTGTTTTAATTTTTATGGTAAATTATTTGCCGACTATGGCAATCGGTCTTGGAAGCTGATAATTATCAACCTCTTCATCAGTCAGCATCTCGTCGTCAAGGTTCTTGCCCTTGTGAGCAGCATTCTTGGGATCAATCGAACCCTCAGGGGTCGTCCTTATCGGGAATTTAAACCTCATCAGGTTGCCGTTCCTGAACTGGATCGTCCACATGATCGAATCCGAGCTCATCAACGGAGAAACACTGCCGCCGAGAGGAACAAAATCAGAGTAAGACCTTACTGAGATTGCGCCCTGCGGGCAGATCTTTACACAGGAAAAGCATTCCCAGCACTGGTCAGCCTCCTGGTTGTAAGCCTTCATGCTCTCTACATTCAAAACCATTAAATCGTTCGGACAGATATACATGCATGCTGTCTTCTCTCCGCCCTTACAGCCATCGCATTTTACTGGATCTACAAAACTTGGCATAAATTTAAACCTCCTGTTTAATTTTGTTAAATCTTACCTTACTGCCAAACTGCCTTGCGCTGCCCTTGTTTCACCCCCTCTCATTTATAACAGGGGTTGGGGATTAGTCTTTAACCAATCCCTAATCCCTAAACCCCTCAGTATTTTTATGCGCCTTAGAAAATTTATTTTTCAAGACTCTGATAATACTTAATTAGAATCTCAGCCACTTCAGGACGTGAGAATTCTTTAGGCGGCGCAATACCCTTACCTAACATTTCACGAACTTTTGTACCTGAAAGCAGGACAAAATCTTCTTTTGTATGATCAGGCGCTTCACACATCATCATAACCTTGTTCAGTTTCTTCGAGTATGCAGTGTGGTCAGCCTTGAAGATTTCAATTTTCAGCGCACCGGCAGGCACTTCGTCGTCGAAGATTTTTTGAGCATCGAATGGACCATAGTGATCACCAACACCTGCATGGTCACGACCAACGATAAAGTGGGTTGCGCCCATGTTCTGACGGAATATGGCGTGCAATACACCTTCGCGTGGGCCGGCATAAAGCATATCGAACCCGTAACCAGTAATCATTGCGCTGTTTTTGGGGAAGTACAACTCAACCATTTTACGGATCGCAGCATCACGAACAGGCGCAGGGATATCTCCTGCCTTCAATTTACCAAGTAACATGTGAATGACCAGGCCATCGCAACCTAAACGATCCATTGCCATGTGGCAAAGTTCTTCGTGGGCCAGATGCATCGGGTTACGGGTCTGAAAAGCAACAACTTTCTTCCAGCCGCGCTCAGCGATTTCGTTACGAATTTCAACTGCAGTACGGAAAGTGTCCGGGAATTCGTCCTGGAAGTAAGAGAAGTTTAGTACTTTAATTGGACCAGAAAGACAAACTTTACCCTGAGCGTTGAAGGCTTCAACACCTGGATGCGCTTCAGGAGGCTTGGGACGGTAAACTTTTTCAGACATCAGCGCCATATCTGCATCGCTGAATTCTTCAACCGCCTTTACATCCATAACAGCCAGTACAGGATGGCCTTCGACATTTGGGTCTTTCAGCGCAATGCGATCGCCCGCCTTGATTTTGCCTGCATCTTTAACCAGGTTTAAAATTGGAGCGGGCCAGAACAAACCGGATGTTGTTTTCATATTATTAGCAACAGACAGGGCATCCGCCTTATTCATATAGCCTGTTAATGGGTTGAAGTAACCGCCCCCCATCATAACTGCATTAGCTGCAGTAGCTGAGCTCACGACAATAGAAGCCAGACCTTCAGCTTCTTTCTTCAGGGCTTCATTTTGAGCCGTATCATAGACAAATAGTGGATTCAGTTCGTCTGAACCGTGTGGTTTAATTAATGCCATTTGTTTCCTCCTGTTTGGTTTTTATTATTTGAAAAACGCTTTTATTCCTAAATTTATTTGAGTCCCAAAACTTCGCATACTTTCTTGAATATATCATCTATGCTGCCGGTACCCTGGACTGACTTCACTATGCCTTTTTTGCCGTAATAGCCCATGAGCGGGGCTGTCTGGGCGTTGTACACCTCAAGTCTTTTCTTTATGGTCTCTTCCTTGTCATCATCTCTCTGGAAAAGCTCACCGCCGCATTTATCACAGACCCCTTCTTTCTTCGGCGCATTGAAATAGATATTAAACATCTGGCCGCACGCCTTACAGGTTCTTCTTCCTGTAAGCCTTTTCATAAGGTCTTCGAATGGAACATCAACACTGAGGGCTGCGGTTAAAGACATGCCAAGGACAGCGAGCATCTTGTCGAGTTCTTCCGCCTGTTTTGTATTTCTCGGGAAACCGTCGAGAATATACCCTTTTTTGCAGTCCTCCTGCTTGATTCTCTCTCCAACCATGCCCAAAACAACGCTGTCAGGCACAAGCTCGCCTTTATCCATATAAGATTTTGCCTCTTTGCCGAGGGTGGTTCCTGCTGCAACAGCTGCCCTCAATAAATCACCGGTTGAAATCTGGGGAACATGATATTGCTCGATAAGTTTCTTTGCCTGAGTTCCCTTGCCTGCGCCAGGCGCGCCAAGTAATACTAACCTCATAAATGCCTCCTACGGTATTTGGTTTTAAAACACCTTATAAGTATTCCGGAATAACAACCAAGCCTGTTTGATATAAAAAGACCGCGGCAGAACTCAGCTTGTAAAACTTTATAAATATAAGCTGCAAACTATTTAAAGTCAAATTCATTTTTTTGATAAATGGATAAGAATTACTTATTAAACTGATGTGAAGAACCCTGTGCCAAGAGCACAGGGCGTCAAAAGTCAAAACAAATTTATTCTGTCATTGTCCGGCTTGACCCCCGCATCAAGCATGCCCTCTGA
>PGYF01000104.1 GCA_002839535.1 Nitrospira bacterium HGW-Nitrospira-1 | reverse complement strand
AGGGTTCTTCACAATGTCCTTTCCTGCCATCCTGCCTCCTTCTAAAAAGAGGCGGTCTAACATTCTTAAAAGCGGACATTTCTATTTTGGTATGACAGGCAGCGTATTGCGCCGTCTAAAATGTAACTATGGGGGTTATCGTTGCGACATTATAAAGTTTTTTTTCACATGTCCCCACAGTAATTGTATTTTTTGGGTTAGTTATTTTTCCTGCTTCCCTCATACAGCTCATACACAAGGAGTCTGCATTCTATCGTGCCGTTAAAAAAAGGAATCCTTCGCTTTGCTCTCAACCCTACCTTCTTTGTCAGGTCAAAATTCCCGGTAAAGATATATCCTGTATATCCCCTGCACTTCTGCTTGAAGAAATCTCCTATCCCCTTGTACACCTTTTCAAGTTCTTTAATCTTCCCCATTCTTTCCCCATATTCAGGGTTAAGTATTACTATCCCCCCTCCATCCGGAATCAGGGTCTCAGGATAATCACATACGGCAAATTCAATCAGATGCTCCACGCCGGCAGTAGCAGCATTTTTCCTTGCTGCCTCAACTGCCTCTTTTCTGATATCAGTGGCAATAATCCTGCAATTCAGGGTCTTTTTTGACTCGTTTTTTGCCTGTGAACGCAGATGCTTCCAGAGCGATTCATTAAATCCCTTGAGATGCATGAAGCCATAATTATTCCGCAATAGGCCCGGCGGCCTGTTAAGCGCAATTAATGCCGCCTCGATAGCGAGCGTCCCACTGCCGCACATGGGATTAATAAAATTGCTTTTGTCTTGCCATCCGGTTGCCAAAATAACTGCTGCCGCAAGTGTCTCCTGCATGGGAGCTGTCATAGGAATCTTTCTGTACCCGCGCCTCGAAAGTGGTTCGCCGGAGGTATCAAAATACACTGAGCACTCTTCATTTTTCCAGTAGAGGTTTACCACAACCCTGTTCTGCTCAGGACCTGAATCAGGACGCTGACTGCGCTTTGCATTAATCCTGTCTACAATGGCATCCTTGACTTTTACATTTGCATAGCGTGAGTCTCTGATAGTGGGATTATCCACGCTGGATGTTACACAGATATATCCATCCTCAGCTATATATTCCTCCCAGGCTATCTCTGACAGCGAGTTATAGAGGGCTTCGGCATCACCCGCAGTAAATTCCTTGAGGAGGTAAAGGACGCGATGTCCTGTGCGGAGCAGCAGATTAAGCCTGAGGGTATCGTCGATAGTCCCCTCTGTAGCTATGCCTGCTGCTGTTTCATAAAGCACAGGGAATCCTGCCTGAAGTAGTTCTTCCCTCATAAAAGGCGTTATCCCCTTTGCACAGGTAATCAGTATCCTGCTTTTTGACATGACTCTATCTTAATCTTATCTTTTTATCTGTTATATCTTTCCTGGCTGTGTGGGCAATGATGAAATTTGCAGGCTCCAGGTCAGGGTCCTTCTCAAGGGCCTCGACAAAGACAGTGATTGCCTTTCGCATAAATGCCGAGAAGTTTACGCCTCCGGGTAATGCATGAATCCTCTGACGTGTATCTTCGTCAATTGTCGCTGTGTACTTTGCCATAACCGCTCCTTATTTATTTCTTGCATGGTTCATTATAAAGATTTATTCCGGTAAGGGCCTTTGTGATTGCAGATGCATTTACCCCTTACAAAGAGTCATAAGGTTGTCTGTAATTCATGGTCTTGCGCAAACATGTCATTCCTTGTTTTTTGGGCGCGTTCATAGTCAACAACTATGCGTTCGTAAACTTCATTCATGAGATGCGATGAAATAATGAAATCAGCAGTTGCCCTGTTGCAGGCAATTGGAATGTTGTAAACAGCGGCGATTCTGAGAAGCGCCTTGACGTCTACGTCATGAGGCTGCGGTTCAAGAGGGTCCCAGAAAAAAATTGCCATATCGATGCCTCCTTCTGCTATTTTCGCGCCAATCTGCTGGTCGCCGCCAAGAGGACCGCTTTTAAAGCAATTCACGGGCATTTCTAACGCCTTTACCAGTATCCTGCCGGTGCTGCCTGTTGCGAACAACTCATGCTTTGCGAGAATGTTTTTATTGAAGAGCGCCCATTCAAGCAATTCCTTCTTCATGTTGTCGTGCGCAACCAATACGATTCTTTTCTTAACTCTCATTTTAATTTCACTCATAATATTATCCATTTTTGTTTGCTCCTTTATTTTGAGACTTTTTTATACTGTATCACGGTTTCATACCCAATACTGGCATGTTCAGAGGCAAGGGCGTCAATGTTCCCACGACAAACGAGGGCTCCCTTTCTCACCTTCTTATGAGTTTTAACCATATCAGCAACTACAGAAGTCAGGTCAAAACCGCCTCCCTCACAGCCCTTTATCATACAATCCATCTTAAAATAGGCATAAGAGGCAGGGCGGATATTTACAGTACGCTCCATAAGAATAGGGATTGCTGCTTTCTGATAATATGTCATGTGAATTACAATGCCTGAAACGCCGGGAAAACGGTCTGAAACCAAACCCGCGGCAATATTGTTCTGCTTTTTTAATTCCATCTTTAAGGCATAATCATGTCTGTTTGCCATTTTCACCTCTACGTCAAAATAAAAATCCCCCCTGCTACAAAAGCAAGGGGGATTTTGCCTGTCAATTACAGTTTAACAACATTGATAGCCTTGGGGCCTTTTGGGCCTTTTTCAGTATCAAAGCTAACTGAGTCGCCTTCGGCAAGGGACTTAAATCCATTGCCCTGGATTGAAGTGTGGTGAACAAAAACATCGCTTCCGTCTTCGCTTGTTATAAAGCCGAAGCCTTTAGAGTCATTGAACCACTTTACTGTTCCATTAGACATTTCTTTTTCCTCCTTTTATAAAAACTCAAATCTCAGAAGGTCTAAAATAAAAAGGGCCACAAAGTCAAAAGTCTTTGTGGCCTCATAAACTGCAAAAACTTCTAAAATTCTGCATTTAGACTAACATGTCCTCGAAGAGTTAGTCAAGCAAACGAATTGCCTCATCTAAAATCTACATGAAAGTGAATCGTTGCCTCATTTAAAAAACTATACGAAAAAATATCAAAATAGTCTCTCATAAA
>PGYF01000103.1 GCA_002839535.1 Nitrospira bacterium HGW-Nitrospira-1 | reverse complement strand
GCACCGGTTAGTGGCGGACGGGTGAGTAACACGTAGGTAACCAACCCTCGAGCGGGGGATAACCCAGGGAAACTTGGGCTAATACCGCATAAGACCACGATCTGGGAGGTTAGTGGTAAAAGGAGCGATTCACTTGAGGATGGGCCTGCGGCCTATCAGGTAGTTGGTAAGGTAAAGGCTTACCAAGCCTAAGACGGGTAGCCGGACTGAGAGGTTGAACGGCCACACTGGAACTGAGATACGGTCCAGACTCCTACGGGAGGCAGCAGTGGGGAATTTTGCGCAATGGGCGAAAGCCTGACGCAGCGACGCCGCGTGGAGGATGAAGGTTTTCGGATTGTAAACTCCTTTTGTAGGGGAAAATAATGATGGTACCCTATGAATAAGCCACGGCTAACTCTGTGCCAGCAGCCGCGGTAAGACAGAGGTGGCGAGCGTTGTTCGGAATTACTGGGCTTAAAGGGCGCGTAGGTGTCCTGATAAGTCAAATGTGGAATCTTTTCGCTTAACGAAAAAAATGCATTTGAAACTGTTGGGATTGAGTCAGCGAGGGGATGGCGGAATTCCAGGTGTAGCGGTGAAATGCGTAGATATCTGGAGGAAGGCCGGTGGCGAAGGCGGCCATCTGGCGCTGAACTGACACTGAGGCGCGAAAGCGTGGGGAGCAAACAGGATTAGATACCCTGGTAGTCCACGCCCTAAACGGTGGGTACTAGGTGTGGGGCTCGCAAGGGTTCTGTGCCGTAGGGAAACCATTAAGTACCCCGCCTGGGGAGTACGGCCGCAAGGTTGAAACTCAAAGGAATTGACGGGGGCCCGCACAAGCGGTGGAGCATGTGGTTTAATTCGACGCAACGCGAAGAACCTTACCTGGGCTTGACATGTTGGTGGTAAGAACCTGAAAGGGGGATGACCTGTAGCAATACAGGAGCTAACACAGGTGCTGCATGGCTGTCGTCAGCTCGTGCCGTGAGGTGTTGGGTTAAGTCCCGCAACGAGCGCAACCCTTATCCTCTGTTACCTCGCAAGAGGGTCTCTGAGGAAACTGCCGGCGATGAGCTGGAGGAAGGTGGGGACGACGTCAAGTCATCATGGCCCTTATGTCCAGGGCTACACACGTGCTACAATGGCTGCTACAGAGGGAAGCAAGACCGCGAGGTGGAGCCAATCCCTAAAAGCAGTCGTAGTTGGGATCGGAGTCTGCAACTCGACTCCGTGAACCTGGAATCGCTAGTAATCGCGGATCAGAACGCCGCGGTGAATACGTTCCCGGGCCTTGTACACACCGCCCGTCACACCACGAAAGCCTGTTGTACCCGAAGCTGGTGAGCCAACCCGCAACAAGGTAGCCGTAGGGGAACCTGCGGCTGGATCACCTCCTTTCTAAGGAAAGATTGTAAAACAGTATTCTACGCACCTTTTTAGTTTTTAAAGGCCAGGAGGCAGGGGTCATCGGACAGTGTTCAATGATCAGCCGGCAGGCTATGGGTCAGATAATGTGATTAGTTAAATCAAATGCCAATCACTTATCGCTATCACTGTTGATAAGGGCCTATAGCTCAGATGGTTAGAGCGCGCGCCTGATAAGCGCGAGGTCAGTGGTTCGATTCCACTTAGGCCCACCAGCAATTTTAGCCGCAGGCTAAAATTGAGTGACGAGTTAAGGAACTCCCAACTAAAAACTCGAAACTCTGAACTCGAAAATTTGTGTTGCAAATTTTTGCGGGGGTGTAGCTCAGATGGGAGAGCACCTGCTTTGCAAGCAGGGGGTCATCGGTTCGATCCCGTATTCAATATTCAAGATTCAAATTTTGGGTATTGAGTTTTGAATCCGCCGCAGGCGTGGCGGGAGATGTTCTTTGACAACAGAAGGAAAGAAGTAAGGGTCAAGATAGTAAGGGCGTACGGTGGATGCCTTGGCATCAGGGAGCGACGAAGGACGCAGCAGGCTGCGAAAAGCCACGGGGATTTGCGAGCGAGAGTTGATCCGTGGATATCCGAATGGGGGAACCCTTCTGGAGTAAGATCCAGGAATCATACACTGAATACATAGGTGTATGAAGCGAACCCGGGGAAGTGAAACATCTCAGTACCCGGAGGAAGAGAAATCAAATGAGATTCCCTAAGTAGCGGCGAGCGAACGGGGAAGAGCCCAAACCGACCCTAGAACAAAGGCAACAGGCATAGGTCCTATAGGACTTATACGACCTATGGTTTATGATCTGTTGATTTTGTTCTAGGGTCGGGGTTGTAGGACCCAGATATAGGACCGAGTGCTATAGCAGAAGGCTCTGGAAAGGGCCGCCATAGGGGGTGACAGTCCCGTATGCGAAATGGCATGAGGCCTTATGGGTATCCTGAGTACCACAGGGCACGTGAAACCCTGTGGGAAGCTGGGGGGACCATCCTCCAAGGCTAAATATCACCTGATGACCGATAGTGAACTAGTACCGCGAGGGAAAGGCGAAAAGAACCCCGGTGAGGGGAGTGAAATAGAACCTGAAACCGTATGCTTACAAGCAGTCAGAGCACCGCAAGGTGTGATGGCGTGCCTTTTGATTAATGAGCCGGCGAGTTACTGGCTGTAGCGAGGTTAAGTCCTTAAGGGATGGAGCCGCAGGGAAACCGAGTCTTAACAGGGCGAATTAGTTACAGTCAGTAGACCCGAAGCCAGGTGATCTACCCATGGTCAGGGTGAAGCGAAGGTAAGACTTCGTGGAGGCCCGAACCGGTGTTTGTTGCAAAAAGCTCGGATGAACTGTGGGTAGGAGTGAAAGGCCAATCAAACCTGGTGATAGCTGGTTCTCCCCGAAATGCATTTAGGTGCAGCCTCAGAGTAGTTTTACGGGGGTAGGGCACTGGATGGGCTAGGGCCTCTTAAGAGGTACCAAACCCAACCAAACCTCGAATACCGTATAAATGTTCTCTGGGAGTGAGACTACGGGTGCTAAGATTCGTGGTCGAGAGGGAAAAAGCCCAGACCGTCAGCTAAGGTCCCTAATATGTGCTAAGTGGTAAAGGATGTGGTGTTGCACAGACAGCCAGGATGTTGGCTTAGAAGCAGCCATCATTAAAAGAAAGCGTAACAGCTCACTGGTCAAGCGACACTGCGCCGAAAATTTAACGGGGCTCAAGCACATTACCGAAGCTACGGACTTCTCGCAAGAGGAGTGGTAGGGGAGCATTCTGTGGACCTGTGAAGGTGTGGGGTAACCCATGCTGGAGGGGACAGAAGAGATTATGTCGGCATAAGTAGCGCAAATTCTGATGAGAAGTCAGGACGCCGTAAACCTAAGGTTTCCTGGGGAAGGGACATCCGCCCAGGGTTAGTCGGGCCTAAGGCGAGGCCGAAAGGCGTAGTCGATGGACAACTGGTTAATATTCCAGTACTGTCTGAGTGGCGTTTGACCGAAGGGGGGACGCAGGAGGATACTTCAAGCCTGGTGATGGTTCAGGTCCAAGCGTTTAGGCTGTAAAGCAGGCAAATCCGCTTTATATTAAGGCTGAGGCGTGACGGGGAAGCCTGTAAGAAGGTGAACTTGAGGGATTCCACACTGACGAGAAAATCCTCGTAGGGAGTCATTTGGACATCCGTACCGCAAACCGACACTGGTAGGTGGGTAGAAGATACCAAGGCGTTCGAGAGAACCCTCGCTAAGGAACTCGGCAAAATAACCCCGTAACTTCGGGAGAAGGGGTCCCTCCGCAAGGAGGGCGCAGTGAAGAGGCCCAGGCGACTGTTTACCAAAAACACAGGACTCTGCAAACTCGCAAGAGGAAGTATAGGGTCTGACGCCTGCCCGGTGCCGGAAGGTTAACAGGAGGGGTCAGCTCGCAAGGGCGAAGCTCTGAATCGAAGCCCCGGTAAACGGCGGCCGTAACTATAACGGTCCTAAGGTAGCGAAATTCCTTGTCGGGTAAGTTCCGACCTGCACGAATGGCGTAACGATCTGGGCGCTGTCTCGGCGAGGGGCTCGGCGAACTTGAGATACCGGTGAAGACGCCGGTTACCTGCAACTAGACGGAAAGACCCTGTGCACCTTTACTATAGCTTGACAGTGAGTTTTGGTGATACATGTGTAGGATAGGTGGGAGGCTGTGAGACGTGGACGCCAGTTTGCGTGGAGCCGACCTTGAAATACCACCCTTGTCTTACCGGGACTCTAACTTATTCCCGTAATCCGGGAAGAGGACACTGTCTGGTGGGTAGTTTGACTGGGGCGGTCGCCTCCCAAAGAGTAACGGAGGCGTCCAAAGGTTCCCTCAGGCTGGACGGAAACCAGCCGGCGAGTGCAAAGGCATAAGGGAGCTTGACTGTGAGACAAACGAGTCGAGCAGGTACGAAAGTAGGGCTTAGTGATCCGGTGGCGCTGAATGGAAGGGCCATCGCTCAACGGATAAAAGGTACGCCGGGGATAACAGGCTTATCGCGTCCAAGAGTTCACATCGACGACGCGGTTTGGCACCTCGATGTCGACTCATCGCATCCTGGGGCTGAAGTAGGTCCCAAGGGTTCGGCTGTTCGCCGATTAAAGCGGTACGAGAGTTGGGTTCAGAACGTCGTGAGACAGTTCGGTCCCTATCTGTTGCAGGCGCAGGAGATTTGAGGGGATCTGTCCTTAGTACGAGAGGACCGGGATGGACGGACCTCTGGTGTTCCGGTTGTCATGCCAATGGCAATGCCGGGTAGCTATGTCCGGAAGGGATAACCGCTGAAGGCATCTAAGCGGGAAGCCTACCCCAAGATTAGATCTCACGGGGAGTAATCCCCCTAAAGGCCCGTGGTAGACTACCACGTTGATAGGCTGGAGGTGTAAGTGCAGTAATGTATTCAGCTGACCAGTACTAATAGGCCGTGTGGCTTGACCCTTACTTTTTTT
>PGYF01000102.1 GCA_002839535.1 Nitrospira bacterium HGW-Nitrospira-1 | reverse complement strand
CCTGATCAAGTCAGAGGGCATGCTTGATGCGGGGGTCAAGCCGGACAATGACAGAATAAATTTGTTTTGACTTTTGACGCCCTGTGCTCTTGGCACAGGATTTTTCACTATAAAATAATACCGCAACTTTAGTCAATTTCAGGACAATTGGGTCAATTATATTTTACAATATCCAATATACGTTGCCTCACAAGAAAATCGATACGATGATATACCTTTTTGTTATCGAATACCGTTAAAATATAAAAACTTTTTCAAGCGGAGAGAGAAACTGGACAAGCTTATCATCAGCGGCGGGAAACGTTTAAAGGGCGTTGTCGAGATCAGCGGCGCAAAAAACGCTGCACTGCCGATCATGGCTGCAACACTTCTTGCGCCCGGGGACCATCACTTAAAGGCTGTTCCCCATCTCCGCGATGTAATGACTATGGGAAGGCTTCTTGCTAACCTCGGCGCAGGGTTTCATCTTGAAAAAAATCAGGCTATCCTCAACTGCAGCAACATAACTGATTATGAAGCTCCCTACGAGCTTGTCAGGACAATGAGGGCTTCTGTGCTTGTCCTCGGACCGCTTGTGGCGCGTCTGGGAAAGGCAAAGGTATCCCTGCCTGGGGGCTGCGCAATAGGCGCCCGTCCCATAAATCTCCATCTGATGGGGCTTGAAAAACTGGGCGCTGCGATAACCCTTGAGTCAGGATATGTATTTGCAAAGGCGAAGAAGCTGAAAGGCGCATCAATATATTTCGATATTCCGACAGTGACAGGAACTGAAAATATCATGATGGCTGCCACGCTTGCCGAGGGGAAAACATTTATAGAAAATGCTGCACGGGAACCCGAGGTTATCGACCTTGCAAATGCTCTGATATCAATGGGCGCGAAGATAAAAGGGGCGGGTGAGGGCATTATCACAATAGAAGGCGTTAAAAAGCTGAGGCCTCTCAAATACACCATTGTGCCTGACAGGATCGAAGCCGGGACTTTTATGACAATCGCGGGAGTGACCGGAGGAGACATCACAATAAAAAACTGCAGGCCGGAGCATCTCGATGCTCTTATCAACAAATTAAAAGATGCGGGAATTGTATTCAAATCCGCGCCCCAAGGGGTGCGTGTTATCGGGCCAGAAAAGCTCAAGGCGGTCAGTGTGATGACCATGCCGTATCCAGGGTTCCCCACTGATATGCAGGCGCAGTTTATGGCAATGATGTGTATTGCAGAGGGTACCAGCGTGATATCCGAAAAAATCTTTGAAAACAGATTTATGCATGTTGCGGAACTCAGGAGGCTGGGCGCTGACATTACTATTGAAGGAGGCACAACTGCTACAGTAAGAGGTGTTGATAGACTGAAGGGCGCGCCGTTAATGGCGACAGATCTGAGGGCCAGCGCATCACTGATCGTTGCAGCGCTTGCTGCAGAGGGCGAAACAACCATTAAGAGGATCTATCACCTTGACCGCGGCTATGAAAAGATCGAGGAAAAACTCAAAAAACTCGGCGCGGATATCAGGAGAGAAAAAGAAGAGTAACTGTTTGTTGCTGGTGCCGAAGGGGGGACTCGAACCCCCACAGCGTTTCCACCACTAGAACCTGAATCTAGCGCGTCTGCCAATTCCGCCACTTCGGCAATCATATAATAATATCTTCATTAACCCCCAAAATGCAATTATTGTGTGGATGTGTGAAAAAAACTTGTTAATATGACCGTGGGCTGAGGGGATTTCAGAGTACGGCAAATACCTCTTCCGGCAATATCGCCCCTGCTCTTACAATCCAGGTTTTCTCTTCAGATGCATCGACGATGGTAGAAGGTTTTCCCCCAGGGGTCTCCCCGCAGTCGATAATGAGATCCAGGGCATCTCCAAAATATCTGACCACATCGTCTGCATTATCCGCAGGAGGCATGCCGGAAATATTTGCGCTTGTTGCGGTAATCGGGAATCCCAGCGACCGTACAAGTTCCAGCGCAAATGATTCTCCGGGAACCCTTACAGCGATTTTTCCTGTTGTTGCGGTAAGCAGCTCTGAAATATCAGGCCTTGCAGGGAGTAAAAGCATCAGCGGGCCGGGCCAGAATTTTTGGATCAGTTTCTCCGCGGAAGCTGTTATGGATGAGGCGATAAGTTTGAGCGCCCTCTTTTCCCCTATAATGAGCGGCAGGGCCTTATTCCGGGGACGATCTTTAATCCCGCATAGTTTTTTAAGCGCTGCAATGTTGTCGAATTTCACGCCAAGGCCATAAAAGGTCTCTGTAGGGTAGGCGATAACGCCCCCGGCTTTAAGTGTTCCCGACGCCTTTTCAAGGGCCTCGGATATCCCTGTTTCAGCAGGCCGGATGATTGTCATTTTGTGATGGCGGCATAATAATTATATTTATCAAACACGCTTCTTCAGCCAGTCTTTTGGATTAATAATGTGGTATTTGCCGTTTCCGTCAGAGAAGACCACCCGCTTTATCCGGGCGTTCAGGATCATCCGTTTGCACATCATACAGGGTTCGGAAGGGCATTCACCGGCCCCATGGTCTGCCCCTGAAACGTATATGATTGCGCCCTTGAGTTCATCCCCTGAAGCCCGTATGATCGCATTGGCCTCAGCGTGCACACTGTGGCAGAGCTCATACCGCTCGCCGTGGGGAATCTGGAGTTCTTTCCGCGTGCATTTCCCGACTTCGAGGCAGTCCTTCATCCCCGATGGAGCGCCGTTATACCCTGTGCTTACGATAACATTGTCTTTTGTAATGACCGCGCCGTATTTCCGTCTCAGGCAGGTAGCCCTTGCGGAAACCGCTTTTGCTATGCCGATGAAATATTCGTCCCAGCCGGGCCGTATCTGCTTTTTTGTTTTTTTCTTTTCCATTGTCAAAACCTGAACCGCCATACGTTGCGGATATTATAAAGGGTCTTCGCGTAATCGTGTGGGTCATTCTTGTCACAAATCATGTCATTCCACGACCCCCCTCTGTCATTCCACGACCCACATCCGTCATTCCACGACTTGATCGGGGAATCCATACCCTATTCTGGATTGGGAGCCTGCCCCGCACTTGATGCGGGGGTCAAGCCGGACAATGACAACAATATATAAATCTGGATTGGGAGCCTGCCCCGCACCCCCTGA
>PGYF01000101.1 GCA_002839535.1 Nitrospira bacterium HGW-Nitrospira-1 | reverse complement strand
ACGGAGGGGGGTCGGGCAATGACACAAATTAGGAAGCAATTCATTAAAAGGGGCTGATTAGGTAAAATGAAAAGCGGACATTTCTAAATTGGCGTAACACTCTTTGTTGGGTCTATTGACAATTATCATATGCGTATGTAATATTATAATGATTTTTTCAAAGGAGGCTGCACAATGCACGAAGAAAAACTCTTGATGGATATTTTCATAAATTCACACCAGGTCCCTCATTATGTTTCCTATGCTTTCCTGGCTTCTATAATCCTGATTACAGCGGCCTTACTTGTAAGGAGTTCCATAAAACTTATTCCCCGCGGCATTCAAAACGTTATGGAAACCATAATCAGTGCGCTCCTCAACCTCTGCGAGGAGAATATCGGTCATCACTGGGCAAGGCATTTCTTCCCCTTAATCACAACACTGGCCCTCTTCATTGCCGTATGTAATTTCATGGGTCTCATACCCGGTTTTTCATCTCCTACCAGCAACGTAAATACAAACGCTGCCATGGCGATACCGATTTTCCTTGCCACTCATGTCTATGGTATCCGCGTCCATGGATTCGGCTATCTTAAACATTTCGTCGGTCCGATCCGCTCCATATTTGCGCTGCCTCTTATGATCCTGATGTTCGTCATTGAGTTCATCGGACATCTCGTAAGGCCTGTCACCCTTACTGTCAGGCTTTTCGGTAATATGGTAGCAAAGCACTACCTGCTCGCTGTTTTGGGCGTGCTGGCCCCCTGGATTATTCCAACCTCCATACTATTGCTTGGCGTGCTTGTGAGCGTGATACAGGCCTTTGTTTTCACCCTTCTTGCTACATTATATCTTGCTGGTGCCGTTGAAGAGGCACATTAAATAAAAGTCTTGAGAAAGGAGGAGAAAAAATGAAGAAAACCATTTCATTTATCCTTTTAGCGCTGTGTTTAGTAGCCCTGATGGCCCCTGTTGTGTTTGCGGAAGATGTTGCTGGAGCTGTTGCACCATCTGCTGACGCAAAGCTTAAATACTACGGTATTGTCGCCCTTGCATGCGGTATCGCTATCGGAGTTGCTGCCTTTGGCGCAAGTATCGGCCAGGGCATGGGTTTGAAAGGCGCAACAGAGGGAATTGCAAGAAATCCCGGAGCATCCGGCAAGATCACAACGACCATGATCATCGGTCTTGCCATGATCGAGTCTCTTGCTATTTATGCCCTTGTTGTTGTCCTGATTCTGCTGTTTGTTAATCCGTTCAAGATATAGACGGATAGATCGTGAAACAAAAAAGGCCGTGTGATTCACACGGCCTTTTTTTGACGACTTCGTAAAATTATCGGAAATGCAATATGTCTGGAAATGCACAGCAAACCAGACAGGTAAAATGATCTTAATAACTGATTTAGGCAAAATAAAAAAAAGATTCGGAAGCAGCGTTATCACCCTCGGCAATTTCGACGGCCTGCACCTGGGGCATCAGGAACTCATAAAACTGATCATTCAGCGCGCAAAAGAAACAGCTTCCCTCAGTATGGTCGTCACCTTCAGGCCCCATCCGCTGAAGATCCTTGCGCCGGAGAAATGCCCCCCCCTCATAAGTATCTATGAAGAAAAGATCCTGCTGCTCGAAAAACTCGGGATAGATGTGCTTGTCAAAATCCCTTTTACGCTCGATTTCTCCGCCATGGAGCCCCGCGATTTTGTAAAGAATGTCCTCTGTAACCTCCTGGGCGCTAAAGAGATATTTGTCGGCTGCAATTACCGTTTCGGGAAAGGGCGTAAGGGCGATATCCGGATGCTGAGGGAGCTTGGAAAAGAGTTCGGGTTTGTGGTAAGGGAAATAGAACAGGTCTCTTTGAACGGAGAGGTCATAAGCAGCACCAGAATACGCGAGTTAATAAAAAACGGCGAGATCGAATATGCGGCAAAACTCCTCGGCAGACCTTATGCGCTCTGCGGAATTGTCATAAAAGGGGATGGCAGGGGCAAAGGTCTCGGTTTTCCAACGGCCAATATAGCCTCAAGGCATTCACTTATTCCCAGCAACGGGGTGTATGCGGTAAGGCTCTTTGTAAGAGACAAACATTACAACGGCGTCGTCAATATCGGGATACGGCCAACCTTTGACGCAAAGTCCCCTGCTATTGAAACGCATATCTTTGATTTCGATGAGGACATCTACGGCGAGGAAATCACTGTCTATTTTATCCGGAAGATCAGGGAAGAGAAAAAATTTCAGGATGCGGAGGCTTTAATAAAGCAGATTATGTCCGACATTGAAACTGCAAAGCACATGCTCTCACAGCAATCTCATTGACCTGAAGATAATTTTTCCTTCATTATATCTATCACCTCATTAATATCAATTCTATGCGAAGGAAACACTTTGCCTTCTTCATGCCTATGATAAGGAAAGGTTTTTAAATTTCTCCAATGGGGGGCTGTTGTCCCATCTGATTATCAATTCGCCATCCTCTTTCTGCCAGTGATAAGAATATTTCTCATAATTTATTGTATGTAATTCTGTAATATACAAAACCGATCCACCTAAAACCTTTGCTCTTGTTCTGATTAACCTTACCGATTCTTCATCAACAAGCTCAATAATATCAACAGCGCTAAACAGTTCAGACTGTTTTAATGCTGAGATTATTCCATGCAATCCCTTAGTTCCTCATATTTCTTCTTCCATTCCTTATATGCAAGTTCATATCCCTCCCATACAAGCAGGTCATCCCACCTTGAGAAATTTTCCTCGGACGATTCCGTCTTTTTCTTGAAAGATTCAAAGTCTGTCCCATTCTTTTCTTCCATCTCTTTACATTTACTGCGGTAATATTCAGCCTTACCAAAGGCCTTTTCTGCCAGCAAGCCTACAATTTCCTTCTTTGAGACAGAATTAGCTGTATCACTCGGCAATTTAATCTTGATTTCCTTTAACGCGCTGCTTTGCATATTAAATTCTTTTTGCAACTCGGTTTCGAGTCGCAACAACCGGCGCTGCTTTCACAATGCTTGGTTTCATGGAAATAACATTAGCATAAACCGTAAATGAAATCAACAGGCTGCCTTATTTCATCGTGAAGCTAAAGCTCTGGGTTGCCTCGCCGCCGTGACCGTCAGAAACCGACACTTTTATCTCTGCCT
>PGYF01000100.1:797-3929 GCA_002839535.1 Nitrospira bacterium HGW-Nitrospira-1 | reverse complement strand
TCATTGTCCGGCTTGACCCCCGCATCAAGTGCGGGGCAGGCTCCCAATCCAGGATAGGGTATGGATTCCCCGATCAAGTCGTGGAATGACGGAGGGGGGGTCGTGGAATGACATGATTTGTGACAAGAATGACCCATACGATTACGCGAAGACCCGTAAATATTATTTGCAAACAGGAGAACTTTCGAAACATGTGTCCCTTGGAAAATACATTTGAGACCAGAGAACTGACCTTAAGCATGGGGCCGCAGCATCCTGCGACCCATGGCGTGCTGCGGCTTGTTTTGGACCTTGAGGGAGAAACCGTAATTAAATGCACGCCTTATGTAGGTTACCTTCACAGGGGAGTAGAAAAACTTGCTGAAAACAGGACCTATACCTCTGCCCTTCCACTCACCGACAGGCTCGACTACATATCCTCCATGAACAACAATGTCGGCTATGTAAATGCCGTTGAAAAACTTTTTGGCATTGAGGCGCCTGAAAGGGCAAAGTTCATCAGGACGATGGTCGCTGAGATGGGAAGGATCTCAAGCCACATCGTATGGCTCGGCACGCATGTGCTTGATATCGGGGCGACCACCCCCTTCCTCTATGCCTTCAGGGAAAGAGAAGTTATCATGGACCTCTTCGAGATGCTCTGCGGGGCGAGGCTCACGGTAAGCTACCCGAGGGTTGGCGGGGTGCGGAATGACGTGTCTCAGGAGTTTCTCGATAAGTTGTATGCGTTTGTGCTGGACTTCCCCTCGAAGATGGATGACTATGAAACCCTTGTTACTGAAAACAGGATCTGGAAGAAGAGGACAGTCGGCATAGGCGTGATTTCCGCTGAAGAGGCTGTCAACTGGGGGCTTACAGGCGGTACGCTGAGGGGCTCCGGCGTAAACTATGACGTAAGAAAACATGCTCCTTACGATGCGTATGACAAGGTTGAATTCGATGTTCCTTTGGGGAAAAACGGAGATTGTTATGACAGGTATCTTGTCAGGATGGGCGAGATGAGACAGGCCAACAGGATTATAAAGCAGTGCATTGAAAAAATACCCGGGGGGCCGCCTGTCCTGTCCGACAATGCCCCGGAACTTGATATGTCTGCCGAGGGCTTTAGAAAATTGACCCCAGAAATGAGTCTGGAACATGCGTATCTTTCTTTCTCCGGGGGCTATGAGACCCTGGCCCCGGAAGGGGAGGTTTTCTCTTCGACCGAAGCGCCGAAAGGCGAACTCGGGTTTTATATCGTCAGTGACGGGAGCGGAAGGCCCTATAGAATGCGGGTCAGAGCGCCTTCCTTTGTTCATGCATCGGCGATACCGCGGTTATGTGTCGGCCATTTTGTAGCAGACGTCATAGCAGTGATAGGCACGATCGACATTGTTTTGGGTGAATGTGACAGATAAGGCAGGGGAGCAGGCACATTTGAAGAGTGGAAGAGGTTTATTATTGCAAAGGGCGGTCATGAAATTAAGAGATGCTGCAAAAAGGGTTTTTCTTATTGAAATCATAAAAGGTCTGGCATTGACATTGAAAATGATGTTCACCCCTCCGGTAACAAGAAGGTATCCGAAAGAAAAGCGCGCCCCATTTCCAGGGTTCAGGGGCAGGCATGCCTTTGTGAGGGACGAAAAAACAGGAAGGGAGAAATGTGTTGCCTGCCTGAAATGCGCGGTTGTCTGCCCTTCTCAATGTATTACCATCAGTTATCGCGAACAGGAAAACGGCGCAAGAATTCTCGAAACATATGCAATAGAAGCCCCCAGATGTATTTTCTGCGGTTACTGCGCCGAGGTGTGTCCTGTGTGTGCCCTTGTGCTGACTGAGACATATGAGTATGCGGCGTATTCCCGTGCTTCCCTGTATTTCGACAGAGAGCAACTTCTCAGGAACTGGGACGAATTTGCGTCCCAACTCAATACTGCTGCCTATTTCAATAAATTCTGGAGACTGCCCGGCATAGCCTTGGGAAAGCTGCCTGTGGGAAAGAGACTGCAAAAACCGGTTCCTGTCAGGCGGCCAATACCGAATTCCGGAGAAATTTCTGAAAGATGAAAGACGGGTTGCCGTTTAATTTTGAGGCTCTCCTTGAAGAATCCGTAAAAATCCACGGCCACATCTGCCCGGGCCAGGTTTTGGGAGTGAAGATGGCGATGCTCGGCTTGAAAAGTATCGGCATTGAAGACCCCAAGGGAAAAGACAGGAAGAGCATTATTGTCTTTGTTGAGATGGACAGGTGCGCGACTGATGCTGTCCAATCCGTCACCGGCTGCAGCCTCGGGCACAGGACCATGAAATTTATGGATTACGGCAAGATGGCGGCAACCTTTCTGAACCTCAGGACATGCAGGGCGGTGCGGGTAATAGCAAAAGAGGAATCGCGGCAGACAGCAAAGGAACATTTCCCTGACATTGAGAATAAATACACTGCACAGCTTGAGGCATACAGGATCATGCCGGATAGCGAGCTTTTTGATGTGATGGAAGTGCAGGTGAAGATACCCCCCGAGGATATGCCCGGAAGACCGCTTGGAAGAATCAGGTGCGACTCCTGCGGTGAATATGTTCAGGACATGCGGGAGGTTTATCGTGGGGGCAGGGTCTTGTGCAGGCCATGTGCAGGCTCAGGGTATTATGAGCGGTCAGGATTACCAGGAGGTTCATATGTGCGAGATGTCTTGCGAAAATAACAATCTCGACGCAAGAAGGCTGCTGCCTGTTGCCGAGGCCGTAGGCACTGTCCTTGCGCATGACATCACCGAGATACGTCCTGGAGAATTTAAGGGAAGAGCATTCAGGAAGGGGCACATCATTCGGGAAGAGGATGTCTGTCATCTCCAGAGACTCGGCAAGGAAAATCTTTTTGTTCTGAGTATCGCGGACGACGAGATGCATGAAGACGACGCAGCCTATGCCCTTGCGAATGCCCTTATTGGAGAAGGCGTGA
This sequence comes from Nitrospira bacterium HGW-Nitrospira-1, assembly GCA_002839535.1. Classification (GTDB taxonomy): domain Bacteria; phylum Nitrospirota; class Thermodesulfovibrionia; order Thermodesulfovibrionales; family UBA6898; genus JAOUFP01. Next base: position 991 of record PGYF01000100.1, on the reverse strand, counting down.
TGATAAAGGGTGAGCCAAAAGAGGGAAAGATAAATATCATTGCCGATACAGATGGGCTGCTGAAAATCAATAAACACGCGCTCCTTGCCTTCAACATGTCTGGTGAGGTCATGTGCGCGACGATCCACAACAACACGGTTGTAAAAAAAGGTCAGACCGTAGCGGCTGCAAGGGCAATACCGTTGGTAGTGAAG
>PGYF01000100.1:0-755 GCA_002839535.1 Nitrospira bacterium HGW-Nitrospira-1 | reverse complement strand
GGAATAGTTATCACGGGAAATGAGGTTTACTATGGCAGGATAAAGGATGCCTTTGCCCCAATCATGGCAAGAAAGATCGAGGCCCTCGGGGGTAATATTGCCGGAATATATTATGCGCCTGATGATGAATCTTTCATCGAGGCAAGATTGAGAGAGCTTGTAAATGCCGGCGCTGATCTGCTCATTATTACAGGCGGCATGTCTGTTGATCCTGATGATGTTACGAGATTTGCGATAAAAAACCTCGGCGCAACTGATATCACCTATGGCTCTGCTGTTCTTCCGGGCGCGATGTTTCTGGTGGCGTACGTGGAAACAGGGGATAGAGATTTGGGGTTAGGGGTTAGCAAAGAACCAATCCCCAATCCCCAGGCCCCAATCCCTGTCCTGGGCATTCCCGCCTGTGGGATGTATTACAAAACAACCATATTTGATTTAATTCTTCCGAGGGTGCTTGCCGGTGAGAAGATTGGGAGGCAGGAACTTGCAGAACTCGGACATGGCGGACTTTGCCTTAATTGCAAGAAATGTAATTATCCTGTGTGTCCGTTTGGGAAGTAGAGATGGATAAAGGCTGAAAATGCCCTTTCCGGTCCCCGCTGTTTTATTTATTGGATTACCCGCGTCGGTTATTTTTTGTTGTCATTTTTCTGTCATACCAAAATAGAAATGTCCGGTTTTTACAACGACGTTAGGGGACGTTGATACAACGACGTTAGGGGACGTTGATACCTAACGAGCATTTAGCCTGACCA
>PGYF01000099.1 GCA_002839535.1 Nitrospira bacterium HGW-Nitrospira-1 | reverse complement strand
TACTCCCACTCAATGGTTCCCGGGGGTTTGGAAGTAATGTCATAGACAACACGATTGACCCCTTTCACCTCGTTGATTATTCTGTTTGAAATCTTCCCCAGTACCTCGTAAGGAATTCGGGCCCAGTCAGCAGTCATTCCATCAAGGCTGGTGACAGCCCTGACAGCAACAACACTCTCATAAGTTCTTTCATCTCCCATAACCCCAACGCTCTTTATGGGAAGGATAACAGCAAAGGCCTGCCATATTGTTTTATATAATCCCGCGGCCTTTATTTCCTCCAGGACTATAGCGTCGGACTCCCTTAGGATATTGAGTCTTTTACCTGTGATTTCTCCTATGCAGCGTATTGCAAGACCAGGGCCAGGGAAGGGCTGCCTCCAGCATATCTCTTCAGGCAGGCCTAATTCCTGTCCGAGTATCCTTACCTCATCTTTAAAGAGTTCGCGCAAAGGTTCTATCAGCTTTAATTTCATGACCTCGGGAAGGCCGCCGACATTATGATGGCTCTTTATAACAGCCGAAGGACCTTTGAATGAAACGCTCTCGATAACATCGGGATAAAGCGTTCCCTGCGCAAGGAATTCAGCGTCTTTTATATTTTTAGCCTCTTCCTCGAATACTGCTATAAATTCGTTCCCTATAATTTTTCGTTTTTTTTCAGGCTCTGTAATGTCTTTAAGCTTTTCCAGAAACCTTTCCCGCGCGTCAATGTATAACAACTTAATATGAAAGTAGTCCCCGAAAGTTTTCCTGACCTTCTCAGCCTCTCCCTTCCTCAACAGGCCGTTATCAACAAAGATGCAGGTAAGATTATCTGCAAGGGCCCTGTGGACAAGAAGCGCGACTACGGAAGAATCAACCCCGCCGCTCAATGCGCAGATCACTTTTTTGCCTTTTACCTTTGCCCGAATATCAGCAACAGACCAATCTATAAAAGAAGACATTTCCCAGGTGGGTTTACATCCGCATATGGTATAAACGAAATTATGCAAAATACGTATTCCTTCAATGGTGTGCGCAACTTCGGGATGAAACTGCAGTGCAAATAATCTTTTGACGCTGTCGGCCATTGCCGCAACAGGAGAGTTGGCCGTATGACCTATAGCTGAAAAGCCTTCGGGCATTTTTTCTATCCTGTCTCCATGACTCATCCAGACTTTTGTTTGCGGGGATATTCCATGAAGGAGATCGGTGTTGTTATCTACAAACAATTCGACCTGGCCGTATTCTCTTTTTAATGCCCTGGCAACCTTGCCATTGAGATGATAGGCCATCAGCTGCATACCGTAGCAAATACCCAGAACAGGGACGCCGAGCTGAAAAATCTGCATGTCGGGAATAGGGGCGCCTTCCTCATAGACGCTTGAAGGTCCTCCAGAAAGCACAATACCCTTTGGATTGAAATCTCTTATCTTTTCAATAGATGCATTAAAAGGGAATATCTCCGAATATACTTTTCCTTCCCGAATCCTGCGCGCAATCAGTTGGGTATATTGTGAGCCGAAGTCAAGAACGAGTATCTTATCTTCATGCATATATATCGCCGCTATTGTTCAGGGCTGTAATTCGGCGCTTCTTTGGTAATAATGACGTCATGCACATGGCTTTCTCTTAATCCTGCGTTGGTAATCTGGATGAACCTTGCCTTTCTCCTGAGTTCGGAAAGATTGTTTGCCCCGCAATATCCCATGCCGGAACGGAGACCGCCAAGCAGTTGGTGGACGGTATGAGACAGGGTACCTTTATGGGGGACCCTTCCTTCAACCCCTTCCGGCACTAATTTCGGGGTCTCCACCCCTTCCTGCTGGTAGCGGTCTTTTGTCCCCTGTTCCATAGCGCCGATTGACCCCATTCCCCTGTATACCTTGTAACTTCTTCCCTGCAAGAGCATCAGTTCACCGGGAGATTCGTCTGTTCCTGCAAAAAGGCTCCCGATCATAACAGCATTGGCTCCCGCTGCCAGCGCCTTTGTAATATCTCCGGAATATTTGATCCCTCCGTCGGCAATCAGGGGGATATTAAATTTTTTGGCTACAGAGTAACAGTTTTTGATTGCAGTAAGCTGCGGCACTCCCGCTCCGGCAACTACCCTCGTCGTGCATATGGAACCCGGGCCTATGCCTATCTTGACAGCATCTGCGCCTGCATTAATAAGGTCCAGCGTGCCTTCAGCTGTTGCTACATTTCCGGCGATCACCTCTACAGGGAATTTCTTCTTGATAGCCTTTAATATGGTGATGACTGCCTTTGAATGTCCATGCGCAGTATCTACCACAAGAATATCCGCTCCTGCATTAATGAGCATCTTGACCCTGTACATGGTGTCAGGGCCTGTACCCACTGCTGCGCCAACCATGAGTCTGCCCAGTTTATCCTTGGATGAGTTGGGATACTTTTTACGTTTTTCTATGTCCTTGATCGTTATGAGGCCCTTGAGTCTGAAGTCTTTATCAACAATAGGAAGCTTCTCTATCTTATACTTGTTTAAAAGTCCTTTTGCCTCATCTAATGTTGTCCCGGCGCCCGCAGTAATAAGGCGTTCTTTTGTCATGACCTCGGAAACTTTTTTGTTGATCCTTGTTTCAAATCTCAAATCTCTGTTGGTCAGTATTCCGGTAAGTTTCCCGTTGACAGTAACCGGAACGCCTGATATCCGGTATCTTTCCATAAGAGCCATAGCTTCTGAAATAGGAGCATCCGGCGATATGGTAATGGGGTCAATTATCATGCCGCTTTCGGATTTCTTGACTTTATCGATCTCAAAGGCCTGTTTTTCCGGTGACATGGCCCGGTGAATGACGCCGATGCCTCCTTCTCTTGCTATGGCCATTGCAAGGGAGGCCTCGGTTACCGTGTCCATTGCAGAGCTGAGGAGAGGCATATTCAGCTTTATCTTTTTTGTCAGATTTGTTTGGAGATCAACTTCTTTTGGAAGCACATTTGATTTTGCCGGCAGTAATAATACATCGTCAAAGGTTAAGCCGATTTGGATATTTTCAGACATGTAGTTCTCCTGAAATTTCTATGAAGTTTAGCATGTTGCAATTCAAGAAAGCAATTGACCGAATTGCCTCATCTAAAATCTACATGAAAGTGAATCGTTGCCTCATTTAAAAAACTATACGAAAAAATATCAAAATAGTCTCTCATAAATCAAAAAT
>PGYF01000098.1 GCA_002839535.1 Nitrospira bacterium HGW-Nitrospira-1 | reverse complement strand
CGATCAAGCATGCCCTCTGACTTGATCAGGGGGTCGGGCAATGACACAAATTAGGAAGCAATTCATCCCTGTGCCAAGAGCACAGGGATGAATTGCTTACTTATTAAATTGTCCGAGGTGAAATATGCTGGTAAACACGGAAAAGATGATCCCTGTTGGGAGATTGCAGAAAGAGCTTACGCAAAGACTCAGGGAGGTATCTGAGACAGGAGAGCCATTATATGTTCTCAGGAATAATGAAATGGCGGCAGTGATTCTTTCCGCAGAAGAATATGACCTTCTAAGACAGGCAGAGGACATTCTTGAACATCTTGAGATCGCTGAGATAGTGGAGAAAAGACTGAAAGGTTATAACCGCTCCAAAAACATATCCTGGGAAAAGATAAAAAAGAGACATGGCTTACAAGATTGAATTCATCCCTGATGCTGAAAGCGATCTTGAATCTCTCGATAAGTCATTAAAAAAAGAAGCAGGCAAAAAGATAGACGCCCTTTCTGAAAATCCATTCTCAGGAAAACCGCTGGGCAACAAATTTGGAATAGACCTGAGCGGTTTTTACAAGCTTTATTTCCACAGGAAAAGGTATCGCATAGTTTATAGGATGTTGAGGGATTATATTGAGGTGGTGGAGATCTTCGGCATAGGAAAGCGCGATAAAGAGGAGATATGCAAACTCGTTGCGAAAAGGATTAAGAAACTTTTTAATGAATAAGCAAGAACTCCCTGTGCTCTTGGCACAGGGCGTTCTTTAAATCTGACTGATTGCCGGGAACATGCTATCCGGACTTGTTTGCTGTCTGAAGTTCAATTACCTTTGGCTCTTCACGGGGCATCGTAGAGGCGCCTTCAAAAATACCGCCTTCTGCAATAACGAGTTTTTTAGTTATTATTTCGCCGCTGAGATTCCCCTTGCTCTTTATCTCGACAATTTCTTTTGCCTTTACATTGCCGTCTATTTTACCGCCGATAATAATTCCCCTTGCAGTAATATCCCCTGTTATATGCGCCTTTTCACCGACAATCAACCAGTCCGCAGTAATATTTCCCTCCACAACACCGTCAACCCTCAACGTCCCCCTGGAATCAACATCCCCCTTAAAAGCAGAATTACCGCCGATAAAAGATTCAAGTTTTTCAGTATTCTTATGAAACATCATGACCTCTCTTCAATGAAGGTTGATGGATTTAAGGATTTACCTTCCCGCCATATTTCATAGTGCAGATGAGGGCCGGTAGAATTTCCGGTTGAGCCGACATAACCAAGTATGTCCCCACGCTTGACCTTTTGTCCGACTTTAACGATAACCAGCTTATTATGCGCATAATACGTAGAGAATCCAAAACCATGTTCTATAGCTGCCAGATTTCCGCTCCCGCCGCTCCAGCCGGCAAAACTTACAATGCCGGCGGCAGTCGCCTTTACAGGCATGCCGGGGACAGCGGCAATATCCATTCCGCTATGGAAGTCTGTTGCCCCTGTTGTCGGATGTTCCCTGTTCCCGTACGGAGATGATATCCGGCCAACTACAGGCCATCCCCTGGGCGTTGACACATACAGATCTCTTTGCTGACTTAAATAATCCTTTATTTCCCCGGCGCGTTCCATGGTTAATTCAATCTGTTCCTTTAAAGTTTCCATATCAATCGAACCATTATCAGAGGTATCTATATTTTTGAGAACGCCTTCTTTTGTCTTAAAGGAAAAAAGCCGCCTGAGCTCTGCCTCGGCGCTCTTCAAGGATATCATCGTATTTTTCATCTCTATAAACTGGCCGGAATAATAGTTCAGCCTCTCTTTCATCCTGTTGTATTCAAAGGCGTTGATCGCAACAGAAAAAACATAAACCATTCCTATTAACCACAAAATTACCGAGCCTGCAACGCCGATGGAAGGAATCTTGATCCGCAAGGCTTTTATATGACTGTGCGGAATTAACATAATGGTAATGGGAGTAAAGGCCTTCTTTATCAGCAATTTAATCCTTTGCATAAATCACCCCTCCTATGCCTTTGGCAATCCTGCCTATCAGATGAGAATTAAAACCATTTCTCTCTAAAATTTTAACAGCCCTGTCTTTCTCTCTATCATCAACTATAATGATATATCCGATTCCCATATTGAATGTCCTCTTCATATCTTTATCAGGCACATTGCCAAGTTTGCGTATTAATTCAAAGATAGGGTGAACAGGCCAGGAACCCTCTTTTATGACAGCCCCCACACCCTTTGGAAATACCCTTGGAAGGTTTCCGTCAATGCCGCCGCCGGTAATATGAGCCATGCCCTTTATGTCCACCTTGTTTTTTAACGCATTGTATGCCCTGACATAAATACGGGTCGGACGTAAAAGCTCATCCCCCAATGAACAGCCCAATTCAGGAAGGAACTTTTTCACGCTCATCCGCCTCAGGTCAAAGAATACTTTCCTTGCAAGAGAATATCCATTGCTGTGCAGGCCGCTGGAGGATATGCCGATTACAGCATCACCGTCTTTTATCCTCGAACCATTGATTATCTTGTCCCTGTCAACTATTCCGACAGCAAAACCTGAAAGGTCATATTCACCCTTGCCGTAGAAGCCGGGCATTTCCGCTGTTTCACCGCCTACCAAAGAGCAGCCTGCTTCCATACACCCGCGGGCAATACCTTTGACCACCTCTGCGGCCTTTTCAGGCCTGAGCTTCCCTGTGGCAAAATAATCAAGGAAAAATAAAGGTTCAGCCCCGCTTGTCAGGATGTCGTTGACACACATCGCAACAAGGTCAATGCCGACTGTATCATGGCGGTCAGCCAGAAAGGCCACCTTCAGTTTTGTTCCAACGCCGTCGGTCCCGCTCACAAGAACCGGGGTTTTATATTTTTTACTGTTGATGCGGAACAAGGCGCCGAAGGAACCAATATCAGTCATAACTTCAGGCCTGAATGTTTTTTTAACAAGGGGACTGATTAAATCAACAAACCTGTCTCCTTCATCAATATCAACACCGGCATTTTTATACGTAAGTCTGCTCTTTTTTTTCATAATTTATTAACTTTTCACCCTCCCCTTAATCCCCTCCCCTCAAGGGGGGAGAGATTTTGGAAGCCCCGCTGTCTTTGTGGCGGGGTTTCCCTATAGTTCCCTCCCACTTGAGGGGGGAGGGTGGGGGATAGGGTGATATATTGATTATTTTGCATAAAACACCCTTAAAGGGCAAGTTTTTTCACGTGCCCTGTAATTGCATTTTGGGGGCTAATAATTTATCCGGACCTGTCATACCAAAATAGAAATGTCCGCTTTTAAGAATGTTAGACTGCCTCTTTTTGAAAGGAGGCAGGATGGCAGGAAAGGACATTGTGAAGAACCCTTCCAGATTTATATATTGTTGTCATTGTCCGGCTTGACCCCCGCATCAAGCATGCCCTCTGACTTGATCAGGGGGTGCGGGGCAGGCTCCCAATCCAGGACAGGGTATGGATTCCCCGATCAAGCATGCCCTCTGACTTGATCAGGGGGTCGTGGAATGACGGAGGGGGGTCGTGGAATGACAGAGGGGATTGGGCAATGACACAAATTAGGAAGCAATTCATTAAAAGGGGCTGATTAGGTAAAATGAAAACCGGACATTTCTAAATCGGTAAAAATAGGACATTTCTAAATCGGTAGAACAATAATTTATCCGGACCCCCATCATTCAAATGTTTTCTGGTAAAATATATGTATATGGCGGTCATATTAGTTACAAATGACGATGGTGTTTATTCACCCGGAATAATAGCGCTTTACAAGACAATGCAGAATCTTGGCGATGTATATATGGTTGCCCCTGACCGGGAAAGAAGCGCTGCCGGCCATTCACTGACCATGCACAGGCCCTTGAAGGCGGAAGAGATAAGCGAACATGTATTCAGCGTCAACGGCACCCCAACCGATTGCGTAACCCTCGGCATAAACAAACTACTCCCTCAAAGGCCTGACCTCATCGTATCGGGGATTAACAAAGGCGCTAATCTGGGAGACGATATTACCTACTCAGGGACTGTTGCCGCAGCTATCGAGGGCACCATATTCAGCATACCTTCAATAGCTTTTTCCCTTATCAGCGCCAGGCGTTATCATTTCGATACAGGTTCTTTTTTTGCTTTAAAGATAGCCGAACATGTCCTTAGCCGTTCACTGCCCTATGATACTCTTTTAAACGTAAACATCCCCAATATCCGCAGGGAAGATATAAAGGGTATAAAACTGACAAGACAGGGCAAACGAATCTATGAAAATTCCATACAGGAGGTGCTCAACCCACAGGGCGAAAAGCATTTCTGGATAGGCGGCGGGAAAATATACCGGGAGCATGGGGAGGATACTGATATGGAGGCTGTGGAGCAGAATTTTGTTTCGATATCCCCGATACACCTTGACCTGACAAATTTTAGCGCCCTGAAGTTTATGATGGAAACATGGAAGATATCCGAGATGCTGGAGGAATAATACAGGCATTAGTGAAGAACCCTGTGCCAAGAGCACAGGGCGTCAAAAGTCAAAACAAATTTATTCTGTCATTGTCCGGCTTGACCCCCGCATCAAGCATGCCCTCTGTATATTGTTGTCATTGTCCGGCTTGACCGGACAATCCAGGATAGGGTATGGATTCCCCGATCAAGTCGTGGAATGACGGAGGGGGGTCGTGGAATGACAGAGGGGATCGGGCAATGACACAAATTAGGAAGCAATTCATCCCTGTGCCAAGAGCGCAGGGATGAATTGCTAATTCATTAAACCTATAAAAAGCAGTTTGCCACGGATTTTCACTGAGTTACAAGAATTTTGTGTTTATCTGTGTCCATCCGTGGCTAAATGAGTTTTTTGGGCTGACAGAGTTCACTATGGATTATAAAGATCTCAGGGCATTAATGGTTTCCACCCAGCTCATCCCGAGGGGGATCAAGGACAAAAGGGTCCTCGATGCGATGGAGCGTGTGCCGAGACATCTCTTTGTTGACAGTGCTGCTAGAGCTTATGCCTATGCTGATATGCCTCTGCCCATCGGTGAAGGGCAGACCATCTCGCAACCTTACATGGTTGCTGTCATGACCGAACTTCTCGAGTTGAACGGCACGGAAAAAGTGCTTGAGATCGGAATAGGTTCAGGGTACCAGACAGCTGTCCTTGCAGAACTTTCAAAGGATGTCTTTACAATAGAGCGGATAGTCTCTCTGGCTGAAAAGGCCAAAAAAAGATTTCAGGACCTTTCATATGAAAATATTCATCTTAAAACCGGCGACGGCACACTCGGATGGCCTGAAGAGGCGCCTTTCGACAGGATAATCATCACTGCTGGGGCGCCGGATATCCCCAGCCCACTGATAGAGCAGCTTGCAGAGGGGGGCGTCATGGTAATCCCTGTTGGCGGGCTTTCTTCGCAGCAGCTTCGGAAGTCCAGAAAAAACAGGGGCAATCTGATACACGAATATCATACGCCATGTGTCTTTGTTCCGCTGCTCGGCCAGTACGCCTGGCATAACGATGATTAACTCAACGTCCCTGCTATCTGTTCTGCAAAATCAGAGAGCGTATCATCCCTTGCGCCAAGGACAACATAGCTGTCCCACCAGCCGGCCTTTTTCAGGACGTCAGCGCGGTCATCAATAACCTCGACCGATCTGCCTGAGGCAGCCACCCCTTCGGCAATATCCCTGCTCGATATATCCCTTGCCGCTGTCCCCCCTGCATAATAAATCGGCAGCAAGATGAGATGGTCTGCCTCCCTCATGTTTTCAGCGAAAGTCCTTATATAACCGTCTTTCATAAGTCTGGTCGGGCCGTAGCCATGAGGCTGAAATATATAGCAAACTTTATCGCTGATCTTCTTCACTGCCTCCATAAGGCTATGGATCTTATGGGGGTTGTGGGCGTAATCGTCTATGACCAGATACCTCCCGTCATTACGATGTATGTCAAACCTTCTTTCAATGCCTGAAAATTCAGGAAGTATTCGAGCTATGTCTTTGGCCGGCGCCCCGAGTTCCAAAAGAAATGAGATGCATGCAAGCGCATTGTAGAGGTTATACTCCCCGGGAAGTGAAAGCTTAAACTCCTGACCATTGACCTTAAAGGCCGTCCTGAACGGATAGTAAACAATACTCTTTGCCTGATATTCCGACTCCTTGTGAATAGAAAAACAGCAGGCATTTCTTATAGCGCACGACGCAAGATTGTTATCATCGGCGCAAACAAAAACAGGTTTTGAAGTATTATCTGAAAGTTGCTCAAACATGCGGGCTGTCTGTTCAACAGGATGGTGGTCCAGGTCAAGGTTCAAAATAATCGAATATGCAGGCTTATAGTGTATGATGGTCCCGTCAGATTCGCAGGCTTCTATAATCAGGGTATCGGAACTGCCGGAAAAATAATTCCCTGAATTCCGTAAAGTCCTGAATTGTTTTACCCTTCCTCCGCCGATAAAATTCGGCGGCATCCCGAGTCTTTGCATGAGGAAAGCCAGCATACCGGAGGTAGTAGACTTGCCGCTTGTTCCTGCGACTGCTATTGTGTTGTGCTCGGAGACAATTTCCGCCAGATATTCAGGACGGGTTTTCAGGGGAATGCCGAGCATTTCAGCCTTTCTGAAGTCAGGATTGCTTTTTTCGACCGAAGTGCTGAAGACAGCAAAGTCAAAAGACCCGTTAATCCCATCGCCGTTTTGAGGAAAGATGATAATACCGTTTTCCTCAAGCCTTTTGCGGATTGGATGAGTAGTGGACAGGTCAAAAAGCCTGTCGGAACCGGCAATAAAATGGCCTTTAGCCGCCATAAAACCTGCTATGGCCGACACCCCGCTGCCGCCTATTCCGGAAAAAAATATCTTCATCTGACCCTTCTTATCAGATCATTTCCCCTGACGCCCTCAGGGACCTGCGTGTATATTGTCTCCTCATTCCTCGCAGAGGTAATGGAAAACCCTTCTAAATCATGCATTGACTCAATCTCGAATCTTTTCCCCTCAAGCCCGGGTGAAAGAAATTCTACATGGTCTCCCCTGTCAAGCCTGTTTCTCAGGGCAACCTTTGCTTCCGCGCCATTTACCTCAAGGACAACCCCCACAAACTCATGGCTCATCCGATAGCTCTCGCCGTCGAAATTATAATCAGCATCCGCCTGCTTCCCGAAAAACATTCCTGTTGTGTAGCCCCGACTGCTGAACATGGAAAGCTCACGCAGCCATTTTGCATGGAGTGCGGGATCATCACCTTTTCCAATGGCGTCTATGGCCTCCCGATATGTCTTCACAACACCGGCAACATAGTTTATCCCCTTCATCCTTCCCTCTATCTTAAAGCTGTCAAGCCCTGCCTCCGCAAGAAGATGCAGGTGGTCTATCATACAAAGATCCCTGGAACTCATAATATATGTGCCTCTCTCGTCTTTAAAGACCGGCAGATATTCACCCGGTCTCTTCTCCTCCATAAGGGCATAGCTCCATCTGCACGAGTTGGTGCATTCCCCGCTATTTGCACTTCTCGATGCGAGAAAA
>PGYF01000007.1 GCA_002839535.1 Nitrospira bacterium HGW-Nitrospira-1 | reverse complement strand
AAGAAATGCAAAAATCAGGCGGGCTATCATTGATGACAATATCGTAATTCCTGAAGGCATGGAAATCGGCTATGACCATGAAGAGGATAGGCTGAGAGGCTGCATAGTCACTGAATCCGGAGTTGTTGTGGTGGCAAAATAAGTCCTGGAGAATCTTTGGAACAAGTAGACCCGAAGCAGCGCTCCGCGTAAAAAGCCTTCTTTTTTTTCACACATCCCCGCTTTTTGCTTTAAATGCATTTTTGGGTTAATATTAAAATATGCTGGCTGCGATTCTTGGATTTTCATTATTGCTTCAAATAATAACTATTTATCTTTCGTTAAAACTTATCTCAATTACGAAATGGAAAAGCGCCTGGTTATTGTTGGCGCTTGGAATCGTTACTATGGGGATAAGACGCGCTATGATATTTAGCGGATTACTAACAGGCGACTTAATAGATATGCCGGCCGTGAGCTATGAACTTATAGGATTAATTGGTTCTGCTCTTATGCTTGGGGGAGTTGTTTTTGTAAAACCTATTTTCTTGTCAATAGTAAACAAGGAGAGAGAACAACGTGAATTGGCTAAAAAACTTCAGGATGCTTTTTTAGAAATCAAGACTCTGAGCGGCATGATCCCTATTTGCGCTTCGTGCAAGAAAATAAGAGATGACAAAGGCTGCTGGCACCAGATTGAAGTTTATGTCAGGGACCATTCTGACGCAGAATTCACTCACGGTTTATGTCCGGACTGCGCAAAAAAACTATATGGGGAGTTCCATAAAGCGTAATCTTTCCAGTCCTGCTTTTATCAGTAATTCTCATTGTCTAACCTCATTGTAACTTATTTGGCAGCAGGTGCGGCAGGAATTGCCGAAGAATCACTCAACAGATGCTCACATCTTTTTTATTGAAACAGTCTTTCAGCCTATCGACAATACGTTCGGTAAAATCCCTGTCAAGCCATTGCTGTAACTTCATCTGATAGTAAATATTCAGGGTTCTGGAAGGATAGTTCATCCTGTCGATATACACATGATCAACGTGTGGAAAGAGTTTTTTGCCTAAGGCTTCAGGGTCCATGGGGAGCGCCGGCCCGATGAAGACATAGGTTTTTATCCTGTTTTCATGGAGTGTTTTCAGGGCATGTATCCTTGCCTCGATAGCCGGAGCCTTCGGTTCAAATATCTTTCGAATCCTTTCATCATTGGTAGTTATGGTGACGCCGACTTCTATGTTGTCGAATTTTTTGATGAGGTCTATGTCCCTGAGCACGAGCGGGGATTTTGTGAGGATGTCCACTGGAAATTGGTATGGCAGCAAACGCTCAAGACACTGCCTTGTGATTTTGTATTTGGCCTCGGCCGGCTGATAGGCGTCAGTGACTGAGCTGATGATAACTCTGCCTTTTGACGCTTTTTTAAGCTGTTTCTGTAATACCTCCGGCGCGTTTATCTTAATATCCACGAAATCCCCCCAGGGCTCCGTATGTCCCGTGTATTTTTTCATGAAAGACGCGTAACAGTAACGGCACGCATGGGAGCAGCCTGTATAGGGATTTATGCAGTAATCGGCGACTGGAATCCCTGACCTTGAAAGGATTGCTTTTGCAACGACCTCTTTGATGATTAATTGCATGTTATAGGTTTATTCAAAATGCTTCAGGATCTCCGATTTTTTTGTATTTGTTAAATTTGAATTGATATTCCTGTCCATCTTTGCCTTTATATCAGGAGCAAGATTTTCCATAACCATGCTGTTCATTTTGCCGCTGGCTGCAAACCACCATTTTTTTATTCCTTCTCTGCTGATTATGGCGGCAATATCTTTTGCGATCAGTCTTGCGGCCTTTTTTTCCGCCTCCAACTCAATATTGTGCGGTTCACCGTAACCTTTTGCCGCGCCCTTTTTTCCTCCACCCTGACCGAATCTTCCTGCCTCGTCACTTAATTTTTCACTCAATTTCCCGTGTCCTTCGATAGAATCGTAACTTTCTATCAGTTGTATTTTTGGGCTTTCAGTAGAGCCCGTTGAGACTTTATACGCCTTGAAGTGACCTAAATCAACTGCGATAATCAATCTGTCCATAGGTTTTCCTCCTTTATTTATTAAAAGTATATCAGATATTAAAAAAGTATATCAGATGATTTCTTTGCGTCCTCTGCCTCGTGCGGCTGCCGGTCCGAAATGCGGTTGTCCAGGCGCAAATTATCAAGGAAAGCCGCAATGGGTTTAATGTTATAGAGCTTGATAAAGATAGAAGCGCAAACAGTTATATAAAGGCCGGCGTTGAGCCTTCGTGGTGGTGGAAGCCGAAAGAGGAAATAAAAGCGAGAATATTGGAACCAACGATGACAGTGGAAATTTTACGAAACTTAAAGAATTTTGTTAATGTTAAATGGAATTTATAAAAACACATAATCGGGCAAGAGACTGTTTAGGTATAATTTTACCGTAGACAAACAAGTCAGAGAAAGGTTGGAAAGATGGCAATGACATTGGCAGAAAAGATTTTCAAGTCACATTTGAGGGATGAGCCTTTTCCCGGGACCAAGGCGCTGGCTATTGATGTGGTGCTGTGTCACGAGATAACCACACCGATTGCGATCAATGATCTTGCGGCAAGGGGAAAGGACAGGGTCTTTGATCCTGAGAAGATAAAGGCTGTTATTGACCATGTTACCCCTGCCAAGGATTCCAAGACAGCGCAGCAGGGCAAGATACTCAGGGACTGGGCAAAGAGACAGAATATCAGAGACTTCTTCGATATAGGGAGAAACGGCGTTTGTCACGCCATATTCCCTGAGAAGGGATTTATCCGTCCCGGATATACGGTAATCATGGGCGACTCCCATACCTGTACGCACGGCGCCTTCGGAGCATTCGCAGCAGGCGTCGGCACGACAGACCTTGAGGTCGGCATACTCAAAGGTGTATGCGCATTCAGGGAACCGAAGACGATTCGTATAAATATCAGCGGCGCGATGCCTGAAGGGGTGTATGCCAAGGACGTTATCCTTAAGATTATCAAGGAGCTTACTGTAAACGGCGCCACGGACTGCGTTATGGAATTTCATGGCAGCGTGGTGAAAGGCATGTCCATGGAGAGCAGAATGACGCTCTGCAATATGGCGATCGAGGCCGGCGGCACAAGCGGGGTCTGCATGCCTGACGAGGTGACTGTTGATTACCTGTGGCCATTTATATCCTCTGATTATAAGGATAAAAAGGCCGGCCTTGAAGATTTTAAAAAATGGTGGTCTGACGAGGGATGCGAATATGTAAAGGTCATTGAAATCAATGTTTCCGGCATGGAGCCTCAGGTCACTTACGGATATAAACCCGATGAGGTGAAGAATATCTCGGAGATCGAAGGCGCTCCTGTTGACCAGGTATATATAGGTTCCTGCACAAACGGCAGACTGGAAGACCTTCGTGCAGCAGCGCAGTATCTGAAAGGCAGGCAGATCGCTCCTGGTGTGCGGGGCATTGTCTCCCCGGCAACTCCGAAGATCTTCAGGGAGGCTGACGAGGAAGGGCTTATTAAAATATTTATGGATGCAGGATTCTGCGTTACCAATCCGACCTGCGGGGCATGTCTCGGGATGAGCAACGGCGTGCTTGCGCCCGGCGAGGTCTGCGCCTCGACAACGAACCGGAATTTTAACGGCAGAATGGGGAAGGGCGGTATGGTGCACCTGATGAGCCCTGCTGTTGCTGCGGTTACAGCGCTGGAGGGCAAGATTGCGGACCCAAGAAAATTCAGGAGGGAAGGCATATAATGAAAAGTTTCGGCGGCAAGGTCATGTTTTTGGACAGGGCGAATATCAATACGGATGAGATAATACCAGCCCGGTATCTTACGGAGATATCGAAGGAGGCCCTGAGGCCCCATATGCTTGAAGATTTGCAGCTTGATGGTTTTGACCCAAAGGCCCCGAATAATCAGGATGCGAAGGTGATTGTAACGCGCGCTAATTTTGGCTGCGGGTCTTCCCGCGAACATGCGCCGTGGGTTTTTGAAATGAATAATATTAATGTTGTCATTGCTTCGAGTTTTGCGCGCATCTTCAGACAGAATATGTTTAACTGCGGCATGCTTGCGATCGAACTTCCCGAAGCTGATATTGAGAAGCTTTTCAGATATAAAAATATCGGAGCCCGCATTGATATTGATTTTGACAAAAACAGCCTGACGATATCATCCGGAAAAGAGAGCGACGCTTTTTCCTATCGCATATCCGGGTTTGACAGGGCGCTTGTCGAGGCCGGCGGCTGGGTTGAATTTGCAGATGCAAAATACTGAGGGGAGGGATAGAGTATTTCTTGACTCTTTGATATTTAATATTTGCCCGGTGTTCTCCGTGGTTAATCTTTGACAATACGAATCTGTTTTTGTGGAGGGTTTTATGAAAACAAAACAAAAGGACATTGCCTCCGGCCATTTAAGATCAACAATAGGGTTCGAGATCCTTGTTCAGGATGTGATGACCAGGGATGTTATCACTGTCCTGAAATATGATAACGTCATGCACGTGGCCGGTATTTTATCGGAAAAGAATATAAGCGGTCTTCCGGTAGTGGATAAAGACAACAAAGTGTTCGGTATTATTACCCAGGCTGATATCCTGTCGGTGGTAGGGGCGAGAACAGAATACACATTCAAATGTCTGTTAAAACACATATTTGGAAAACCTCTTCCTGAACGCAAGTCCGGAGACATTGTAGCAGATATTATGACTTCTCCGGCAGTCACGATAAAGCCCCATGCGAATATCGCTGAAGCTGCCCAGATGATGGATGACCGGGGGATTCGGAGATTGGTTGTGGTGGATGACAAGGATATGCTCATCGGGATTATATCGAGGGCTGATATTCTGAAGGCGGTGCTTAAAAATTTAAAATGATACTCCCCGGGGACGCAGATGTCTTACAAAGCCGGCGCAGATAAAGATTTTTTTTCACACATCCCGGCAAAATTTTCCTACAACTGCATTTTTCGAGTCAAATCAGCCCTGCCAACTGCTGTTTTCAGGATAAATGTTTTGTTCTGCATTCTTATGCTGACTACATTGTCCGGTGCAGCAGAGCTGGAAGAGTATCATGGCCCTGAAATTATTGTCCGTTACGAAGTTCCGTTAAAAAATGCGGCAATACAAACAGCTTCTGATTACAGAAAAATCAGGACTGATGTCGAGACGAAATTGGGCCTGCAGCTGCAGACTGTCCCGGTTGTTGTATTGCTCTGCAACAATGATGCGTTTCAGGAGATGGCCCGCAATAAGCTGGTGACAGCCTTTGCGATACCGGAGAGAAATCTTATTGTTATGGATTACTCAATAATTGGAAGAATCCCCTTTGACCTTAAAGACACGTTCAAGCATGAATTGACACATATTCTGCTTCATCAGCACATAGGCGACTCATCGCTCCCCAAGTGGCTTGACGAAGGAGTTGCTCAATGGGCCGGCGGCGGCATGGCGGATATTTTGCGAACAGGAGAAAAGGACATGCTGCAACAGGCTGTGCTTTCCAGCCGCCTGATTGCTCTGAAGGATATCACCGCAACCTTTCCGTCTTCCCCGAACAGCCTCATCCTCGCATACGAGGAAAGCAGGAGTTTGATTGAATTTATCGTGAAGCATTATGGTGAGGCGAAACTCCGGTCACTCCTTGGCAGCCTTGAAAAACAGAGGACAATCGAACAGGCGGCATATGAAAATCTTGGCGTCTCCCTGGATATGCTTGAGCAGATATGGAAGAAGAGTCTGTCTATAGAAAATTCATGGATTTCATACATAGCGGACCATATATACTGGCTGCTCTTTTTCTTTGCAGCGCTCATAACGATTGCAGGTTATTATGCGGCAAAACGCCGCCTGAAAAACTACCGCGACGAGGAAGATGAAACTGAAGGAGGCAACAGCGAAGAACAGTCCGATGTATGAATGAAAAACTGCTACTTCAATATCTCTTTTATTTTTGAGAAGCAGACCTTTGCGTCTCTTTCGTTGTCCTCAGGGTCTTCTTCCTCGTTCATATCGATCTTTTTCAGGAGATCATCCGGGATCTCTTCCAGGAATCTTGAAGGAGACGAGCGGAGTTTTTTGCCGTATTTAATCCTGTGTCTGGTATAGGTAAGATAGAGCTCTTTCATGGCCCTTGTTATGCCGACATAAAAAAGCCGTCTCTCTTCTTCGAGGTCTCCGTCGGTATCTATGGATTTTCTGTGGGGAAGTATGTCTTCTTCAAGCCCAACGATAAAAACAACCGGGAATTCCAGTCCCTTTGCAGAGTGGAATGAGGTGAGTGTTACGCCAAAGGTTTTCTCTGTTTTTTCATATGAAAGGTCTGTCAGTGCGAGGGTCTCGAGAAAGCCGTGGAGAGAGGGAGACTCGTTTGTTTCTTCATAATGGGACAATGATTGGATGAAGCTATCGACATTTTCGATCCTCCGTATCGCTGCCTCAGGCGTCTTATAGAGTTCGTAAATATAGTTTTTGTAATTGATTTCCTCTGTCAGGTCTTTCAATGCCCTTGCCATTCCGCCCGGCCTCTGAAACAGGCCGGAATATCTGTCGATCAGTTCTGTAAACCTGTTGACAGCTTCGACAACCATTTTCCCCAAGCCGGCAACTTCGCTGTTTTTTCTGAAGGCCTCAAGGAGAGAGATTGATTGCTTTTGCTCAAAATCTGCAAACCTGCTGATTGTGGTTGGCCCAAGGCCTCTTTTTGGCGCATTTGCTGCGCGTAACAGACTCAGATCATCAAGTGGGTTGGCGATTATCTTCAGGTATGCTGCAAGGTCTTTTACCTCTTTTCTTTCGAAATAACTCGTGCCTCCCACAACCGTATAGGGAATTCTGTTGATCCTCAACGCTGCTTCAAAGGGACGTGAAAAGAGGTTTGCACGGTATAAAACCGCAAAATTTTCATATGCGCTATTTTTTTCGTATCGTATCAAGGCTATCCTGTCAGCAACCCATCGGGCCTCTTGCTCGCTGTCAGAGGCCCTGAATACATTGACCAAAGGGCCTTTTCCACCGGCTGTCCAAAGGGATTTTTCCATCCTCTTGCGGTTATTGGCGATTACTCTATTGGCTGCGTGGAGTATATTGCCTGTAGAACGGTAGTTCTGCTCAAGACGGACTACAGCGGCGTCTGGAAAGTCTTTTTCAAAATCAAGTATATTGTATAGATTGGCGCCCCTCCAGCTATATATGGACTGGTCGTCATCCCCGACAACGCAAAGGTTCTTCTTCTGGCCTGCGAGCATTTTTATGAGTTCATACTGCACCTTGTTGGTGTCCTGGTACTCATCCACCATAATATAGTTGAACCTGTCCTGGTATTTCTGAAGCACAGAGGGATGTTCTCTGAAAAGCTGTATGGTCAGGAGAAGGAGATCGTCAAAATCCACTGCGTTCATGACCTTTAACATCTCCTGGTAACGCGGATAGACGACGCCGGTAAAGGCCTCCAGTTCATCTGTCTTGCCTGAAGAAGCAAAGCCGTTTTTCTGACTGCTTATCTTCTCCAGGATTGCCTCAGGCCTGAAACTTCTGTCATAGGCTCTAATGTCGCTCAAGATGTTTCGTAAAAGGGACAACTGCTCTGATGTATCATAGATGATGAAATTTTTTCTGTAACCGAGCAGGTGGATATCCTTTCTCAGGATAGCGAGACAGAGTGAATGAAAGGTTGAAATTATCGGGATATTCCCTTTTTGGGCCCTCAGCATCGAGGAAAGCCGTTCCTTCATCTCATTGGCAGCCTTGTTTGTAAAGGTGACAGCCAGGACAGATTTAGGTTGGACCCCTGAATAAAGCAGATAAGCCACCCTCAAGGTGATTACCAGTGTCTTGCCTGATCCTGCGCCGGCAAGTATGAGCAGCGGGCCCTCTGTTTTTTCAACAGCCTCCCGCTGTTTGGGATTCAGTCGTGAGATTTTATTTCCTATGTCTATGCTCATTACGCAAAAATCTCCTTAAAATAATCAGGCGCTGGATGCGCACAGACCGATTAAACAGGCACGGTTGATTTGGACTGAACGCTTCTCTCAGACAATGCAGAATGAGAATTTACGGCCTCTTATATTTTCGAGGCTGTATCTTACCCCTTTCGTAATGTTCGAATCAACTGACAGTTTTTTATGGGTAATATGCAGGCATAAACGAAGAATTATGCGGAATTTCTGTTTTCATAAAACGGTAATGGTATAATAAACGAACGCGCAAATTATGGCTGAGATACGTAGAGAGCAAAAAAAGGAGATTATATAAATAGATGGTAAAGAATGACCGCTGGATAATAGAGATGGCACAGAAGGGGATGATTGAGCCCTTCCATGAAGACCAGGTCAGGAAAGGCGTGATTTCATACGGAGTAGGCTCATACGGGTATGATATAAGGATTTTCGATGAGTTCAAAATCCCGAATCCGGCTGCAAAACCTGGCGAAAAGAGAATTATAGACCCGAAAAACTTTGATGAGAAGAACTTCCTCAACTATAAGGGCGATGTGTGCGAAATACCGGCTAACAGTTATCTGCTCTGCCGTTCACTGGAGTACCTCAGAATACCGAGGGAAACGCATGTCATCTGCTTTGGAAAATCTACATATGCCAGGAGCGGCGTAATCGTAAATATCACGCCGCTGGAGCCTGAATGGGAGGGGTTTATTACCATCTCAGTCTCGAATACCTCGCCTTTCCCGGTGAAGTTGTATGCCAATGAAGGCATCGCCCAGATTGTTTTTCTTGAGGCTGCCGAGCTCTGTCTGACCTCGTATGCGGATAAAAAGGGGAAGTATCAGGCCCAGAAAGGGATTGTACTGCCCAAATTATGATGGTTAACGAGTGATGGTTGAAGAGGCAAGAAAAAACAAAGGGAAATTAATACTTGCACTTGATGTTTCTGAATATAATTATGCCATTGAGCTGATCGACAGGTTCAAGGACGCCATAGAGATTTTTAAAGTTGGCCTTGAACTGTATACTGTTGCCGGCCCCGCGATAATCAATGAAATACATAAGAGAGACCGGAAGGTATTTCTTGACCTGAAATTTCATGATATTCCCACTACAGCAGCCAGGGCCGGTATCGCTGCTGCAAGGCTTGGTGTTTTTATGTTTAATGTCCACGCCTCTGGAGGCCTGGATATGATGAGAAAATGCCGCGAGGATGTCATCAGTTTCTGTCTCCGTGAGAATCTGAATAAGCCGAAGATAATCGGCGTTACAGTTCTGACGAGCATGTCCCAGGAAACTTTAAAGAATGAGATAGGACTTCAGCACAGCCTCAATACCCAGGTCAGGCATCTTGCAGGGCTTGCCTTAAAGGCAGGGCTGGATGGAGTAGTTGCCTCAGCGAGAGAGGCGGCAATGATCAGGGGCCACTGCGGAGGAGGATTTCTTATCGTAACACCGGGCATCCGACCCTCATGGACAGCGGCTGACGACCAGATGCGGACGATGACGCCGAAGCAGGCGATACAGGAAGGCGCTGATTTTTTAGTAATGGGCAGGGCTATATTGAACCAGCCGGACCCGATGAAGGCAATAGAGTTGATACAGAAAGAGATGGCGTCCGCATGATGTATAGTTGCAGTTAAAGAACCCATATCCTCTATGTCTGATATAACATTCAGCACAGAAAGATTTTCTCCGGTTTTCAGAGAGATACCTTTTTGCGCCCCTTTTGAGATATATGAAGACGTAAAGTCCGGCAACAGTTTTTTGCTGGAGAGTGTGAAAGGCCCGGAGAATATTGCGCGATATTCATTCATCGGTATCGAGCCGTATCTGATAGTAAAAGTGAAAGACGGCGTTGTCGAAATAGACTGCCATGGCAGGAAGACACTCTCAAGCAGAAACCCGATCCAGAGACTGCGGGAACTGGTGAATGTCTATAAACAGGAGCCTGCAACAGGGCTCCCTCCTTTCCAGGGAGGGGCCGCAGGCATGCTCAGCTATGATTTTGTCCATTATCTCGAAAAACTTCCTGCAACCGCAGCAGATGTTCTCGGTGTTCCGGACGCCCATTTTTTTATGATCGACAGACTCATGGCATTTGATCATTTAAAAAAGAAAAGCTGGATAATTGTCTGCCCGGGCGCACGGGAGACAGCACCTGGATATTCAGATGTAACGAGACCCAGGGATATGCTGGTTAGAGAGGCGGAGAATGTGATTGAGGATATTCACAGAAGGCTCAGTTTTAACGACAAAACAGGACAGGGTTGTAATATGTCCCCGCCCTTGAGGGGAGGGGATGAAGGGGAGGGCGCTGTATGCGGCTTTACTAATGACTGTATTAGCACAGATAGTCATCATCGGATAAAGATATCGCATGAGATGGAAAAAGAGCAGTATATGGAGATGGTCACAAAGACCAGGGAGTATATTGCTGCAGGCGATATATTCCAGGCAAATCTCTCCCTTCGCATTTCAGCAGACATAGGAGACACAGACCCCTGGAAGCTCTATACTATCCTGAGAAAGATCAACCCCTCACCCTTTGCCGCATTTATGGATTTCAGTGATTATCATATAGTCAGTTCTTCGCCTGAAAGGCTTGTCAGGGTGATTGGAAGGGTTGTTGATACAAGGCCGATCGCAGGGACAAGGCCGAGGGGCAGGGACATAAATGAAGATGAAATGATGAGAGCGGAACTGCTTTTAAATGAAAAAGAACGCGCAGAGCATATTATGCTTATAGACCTTGAAAGAAACGACCTTGGAAAAGTGGCGGATTATGGCACTGTCAGCGCAGATGAGTTCATGATTACAGAGAAATATTCGCATGTTATCCATATCGTATCGAATGTAAAGGGTCTTCTTGCGGATGGGAAAGACTGCTTCAGCGTCATCAGGGCGGCCTTCCCTGGAGGGACAATTACCGGTGTGCCGAAAGTCAGATGCATGGAAATTATTGATGAGATCGAACCCGCACGGAGAGGTCCTTATACGGGTTCCATCGGATATATAGGGTTCAACGGCAATATGGACATGAATATCATCATAAGGACTTTTCTCATAAAGGAGGGGAGGGCGTATGTGCAGGCAGGGGCGGGTATTGTCGCTGATTCAGACCCTGAAGGCGAGTATTACGAGAGTCTGAAAAAAGCAGAGGCCCTCATAAAAACACTTGAATATTTATAAGGGCTATTTTATCTTTAGACGGTCTGATTGACCATTTGACCATGCTTGGCCTCCCCTTAAGTTAAGGGGAGGTTGGAGGGGTTATATTGTAGAAGGTGGAGTTATGAAATTCACAAGAAATGATCCAACATTAAAGCAACGCAGACAAGAGTTGAGAGGCATTGAGGTGACAACGCTATGAACCATAACCGCAGAAAATTCCATATCAGAATAAGGTCTTCAGAGATCGTCATGGTTTTATTGTGCATGCTTTGTTCCCCGGCATTTACATCCACTGCGTATGCAGAAGTCCTGACCTTGCCTGTAGGCCTGAAGCTTGTCATGGAACAGAGCAGGCTCATGAAAATATCACAGCATGAGGAGAAGATATCCGAGGCTGATGCGCTGATCGCAAAATCAGGGACAATGCCTGAGGTGAACGCGTCATGGGGCTATACCTCGCTTGCGCATCAGCCTGCCGCTATTTTCGGTCCTCAGACCGTGACGATGTCAGAGAGAAATTTTTTTTCTTACAGCCTGAATGTTCAGCAGACACTCTATGATTTTCAAAAAAGCGTCTCAAGATACGAGGCGAGCAAAAAAATGCTGAATGCAAAAAAAAATGATGCAGCGAGAATCAGGAACCTTGTTGCGATAGATTTTGTGCTTGTATACCTGGACCTCCTCGAATCAGAGAACATGAGGAAGGTGTCTGAAAAAGAGGTGGAGAGACTTGAATCCCACCTGCGTGATGCTAAGAGCCTGTATGAAGAAGGCGTAATAACAAAAAACGATCTGCTTCAGGCAGAGGTGAAGATCTCTGACGCCAGGCAGAGACTGTTAATCGCAAGGAATCTCAGGGCAGTGACTGCATCACGCTTAAACAGTATACTTGTGAGGCCGTTGACTGCTGATATGCAGGTCGAGGACGTCAGGGAGACGTTACCGCAATTTGTTGAAACAGACATGGAAAAGGCCTGGGAAATTGCCGAAAAACAGAGGCCTGAAATACAGATAGTCGAAGAAACCATGAAGGCCCTTGATCTTGAAAAAACAGCAAAAAAGGCGGAGTATTTTCCGAGACTTTTTCTCAAAGGCGGCTATGACTATACGGAGAACCGCTATCAGGTCCACGAAGGCAACTGGTCTGTGACCCTCGGGATGGGAATAAATCTCTTTCAGGGCGGACGCACCAGGGCTGAACTGTTTAAAATTGATAACCAGAGATTGAAGCTGGTCGAAGAAAAAAACAAACTTATGGATGATATAAAACTGGAGGTCCAAAAATATTTGCTGGATGTTAATACAGCAAGGGAGCGGGCAACTGTAACAAAAGGCGCTGTCGGGCAGGCAGAGGAAAACCTGAGGATAAACAGGGTCAAATACGAGGCAGGCGCAGGCACTGCCACTGATGTGCTGGACGCAATTACACTTCTAAGCATTGCTGAGACGAATAATTATAAGTCTGTTTACGACCTGAAAAAAGCAGAGGCAGCGGTCTTATATGCAATAGGTATACCACTATCGGAGGTTTACAAATAATAAAATGGATGAAATAAAACAGTCTGACGAAATCAAACAGAACAACAACCACAAAAGAAAGGTCACAGCCGCGATTGTATTCGCAATTATCGCCATTATAGGCATAGCCTCTGTTTATTTTTATGTGCAGTACAAGAGCGTCCACATCTCAACCGATGATGCATTTATCGAAGGGGACATATACACAATCGCCTCAAAGGCGCCGGGTACGGTAAAAAATATCTATGTGAAGACCAACCAGTTTGTAAAAAAGGGGGAATTGCTTCTTGAGATAGACGCCGCTGATCTTGCCGTGAAGGTAAGCGAGGCCTCTTCCGCGCTGAATGCAGAGAAGGCAAAAATAGCTGAGATTGATTCGAGGATAGTGGCTGCCAGGAGGCAGGTAGAAGAGGCGATTGCAAAGGCAGATGCCATAAAGGCGATGAATGAACTCCGGGAGGCAAACCTTGAACAGGCAGAAAAGGACAAAGAAAGGGCGGAAAACCTGCTCAAAAAGGACGCCATATCAAGGGAAAAATATGAAAAGGCTATGACCGCTCATAAAGTGGCCATAGCGCAGGTCAAGGCAGCTGCTGAAGATCAGAAGGGTGTTCTGTTTGCTGTTGAAACACAAAAGGCGATGATAAAACAGGCTGAGGCTTTAAAGACCGCTCAACTGTCGTTGATAAAACAGAAGGAAGCCGTACTTGAAACAGCAAGACTCAACGCCGGTTACACTAAGCTTGTTGCGCCGGCAGACGGCTTTATTACAAAGAAGTCTGTTGAAATCGGCAACCAGATTCAGGCAGGACAACCCCTCATGGCAATTGTTTCTCTTGACGGTGTACACGTGGCCGCAAACTACAAAGAGACACAGCTTGAGAAGGTGAAGCCTGGAATGAAAGTGGAGATGAAGGTTGATGCATATCCAGGGAAGACATTCACAGGAAAGGTGGAGAGCATTATGGCAGGCACAGGGGCTGCATTTTCTCTTTTTCCTGCTGAGAACGCCACAGGCAACTTCGTAAAGGTAGTGCAGAGGATACCGGTAAAGATATTGTTCGACAGGGATGCTGACCCTAAGCATGTGCTGAGGGTTGGGATGTCGGTCGTACCGACGATAGTTATAGAAAAATAAAGAACAACGGCTGATTCGCCAGGAAAAGAATACATACGCGAATGAATAAATGGATTATTGCGCTGACCGTGATGCTCCCGACCCTGATCGAGATTGTGGACATGTCGGTTGTCAATGTCGCCCTGGACCATATCCGTGGAAGCCTTTCGGCAGGGCTGGATGAATCAACGTGGACCATAACATCATACCTTGTGGCCAATGCGATTATTATCCCGATGACAGGCTGGCTGAGCAGATTATTCGGGAGAAAAAGATATCTCATAATTTCCATATCGCTTTTTACCTTCAGCTCGCTCCTTTGCGGTTTATCGTGGAATCTTCAGAGTCTGGTGTTCTTCAGGATTCTCCAGGGGATCGGAGGAGGCGCACTCCAGCCCATATCGCAGTCAATACTACTTGAGACCTTTCCACGAAAGCAGCACGGCATGGCAATGGCAATATTCGGGATCGGGATAATGTTCGGGCCGATCATCGGTCCGCTTCTGGGCGGATGGATAACCGACAACTGGTCATGGCACTGGATATTCTTTATCAATATCCCGATAGGCGTAATCTCGATCCTTATGGCGCTGTTCTTTATTGTGGACCCGCCGTACATGAAGCGGATGAAGATGAAGGTAGATTACTGGGGGCTGGCCTTGCTTGCAGTAGGGCTTGGTTGCCTCCAGATCGTCCTTGATAAAGGCCAGACAGAAGACTGGTTTTCTTCAGGCTTCATCACGTGGCTGAGCCTGACGGCATTCGTCTCGCTGGTACTTTTCCTGATAGTGGAGTATTTTGCCGAGCGCCCGATTGTGAATCTCAAGGCCTTCAGGAACATTTCGTTCAGCACTGGAAACACGGTCATGTTTTTTGCATTTTTTAATCTCTTCGGGAGCATTGTCCTTCTTCCGATATATCTGCAGACGCTCATGGGCTATACAGCGACCCATGCCGGTATGGTACTGGGACCAGGCGGAATTGCTACCCTGATAGCCATGCCGATTGCAGGCAGGCTTGTGACAAAGGTGAACCCGAAGGGTCTGCTTGCGTTTGGAATCATAGTGTCCGCGTATTCGACATATCTTATGTCCCAATTCAATCTGCTCGCTGATTTCAACACTATTATATGGCCGAGGATTGTTCTTGGCGTAGGAATGGGGTTTCTCTTTATACCGCTTACCACCATGACGATGTCGAGTGTGAAAAAGGAGGACATGGCAAATGCCTCTGCGATCTATAACCTCCTCAGAAATCTCGGCGGGAGCTTTGGCGTGGCCTTTGTTACCACGATGCTTGCACGCAGGGCACAGTTGCATGAGGTCCGTCTTGTTGAACACCTCACGCCATTTGACAGGAATTATCAGATGGCAATGCCGCAGGTGTCACAGATGCTTCAATACCGTGGTCTTGATCCAGCAATAGCGGATCAGGGCGGTCTTGGTATGATTTATGGCCGTCTTTTAAAGCAGGCCTCCATGATGGCGTTTAATGATGCGTTCTATCTCCTGAGCATATGTATGATCTGTATAATCCCCCTGGTTTTTCTGATGAAGAAGGGACAAGGGGAAGCGCCTGCCGGGATGCATTGACCCAAAAATTTTTTTTTACAAATACATTTTTCGCGTTACGTTCTTTTGATTATCTCGTATAATGAACTGATTGCCTTGTCTAACTTGTTGATCTCTTTTGTGCCGCCCTGGGCTATGTCCGGTTTGCCGCCGCCCCTACCTCCGGCAGCAGCAGCCACCTGTCTCAAAAGGTCTCCGGCTTTATATTGTCCGAGGAGATCTTTTGTTGCCATTGCAACCATTGCCGCCTGATCATCTTTTACTGAGGCGAGGAGCAGGATGCCGGAGCCAAGACCGTCTCTTACCTTATCAGCCAATTCTCTGAGGTCTTTTGCATCCAGGCCGTCAATCCTATGGGAGATAACCTTCACGCCATTGATATCCCGCGCTGTTTCGAGTATTTTTGTCGAGCTCTCAGATGCTGATCTACCCTTGAATTTTTCTAAAGATTTTTCGAGTTTTTTTATGTCAAAGAGAAGTTTCTTTACTTTTTCCGAGGGATTTTCAGATGTCTTTAATATTTCCGATATCTTTCCGAGTTCATTTTCCTCGGACCTGAACGCTTTAATGGCTTCCTTGCCTGTAACCGCTTCGATCCTTCTTATTCCTGATGCAACACTCCCTTCGGAAAGTATCTTGAAGATGCCGATGTCGCCTGTTGCGTTCACATGCGTACCGCCGCACAGTTCAGCGCTGACGTCCCCTACTTTCACTACCCTGACAGTGTCTCCATATTTTTCACTGAAAAGAGCGGTAACGCCTGACTCGATAGCTTTTTTTGTATCCATGACAGTCGTGTGCACCTGAATATTTCTGAGTATGGCGTCATTGACCTCGTCTTCAATGTCTTCTATGGTCTCTCTGCCCAAAGAATCGAAATGGGTAAAATCAAAACGGAGACTCTCTGGTTCAACATAGGAACCGGCCTGTTTGACATGTTCTCCAAGGAGATTCCTCAGGGCTGCATGGAGTAAATGTGTTGTCGTATGGTTTCTCATTGTTGCTGTCCTGTTGCCTGGGTCAACGGAACAGAAAATCTTTGAGCCTGTCTTTAGTGTGCCTGTTTTTATGCTTATTTTATGGATATGCATTCCCTCGACAGGTTTTTTGGTATCTGTTACAACCACCTTCAGGTTATCGGCAATGAACTCTCCGTTATCTCCAGCCTGTCCCCCTGCCTCAGCATAGAAGGGGGTTCTGTCCAAAAGGACTTCTCCTGTACTCCCTTGAGGCAGTTCAAGGGCAATCTCCCCATCCTTTATAATTGCAAGCGCTGTTGCCTCAGCCTCAAGAGTATAATAACCTACAAAAACAGTCTTTGAGTATTGCTGGAAGAGTTCCCTGTAAACAGGGGCAACGGCAACTTCTTCTACAGACCATGAAGCCCTTGCCTTTGTCTTCTGCAGCTGCATTTCTTTATGAAAGCCGGGCTCATCGATCTGAAGGTCATGTTCTCCTGCAACATCCTTTGCTATGTCAAGAGGGAAGCCGTACGTGTCATAAAGCCTGAAGAGCTCATCTCCTGGGATGATTTTATCTCCTGTCTTCCTCATATCAGCGATAATACCGTTGAGCATGATAAGCCCCTGCTCAAGCGTCTTGTTAAACCGCTCTTCTTCGAGTTGGAGAATCTTTTGTACCCTTGACTTCTCCTCAAGCAGTTCCGGATAGACACTGCCCATTGAACCTGCCACTGTATCGGCGAGCTTAAAGAGTACAGGCTCATCAATATCAAGGCTTTTGGAGTAGCGGGAAGCGCGGCGTATTATTCTTCTCAGGACATACCCCCTTCCTTCATTAGATGGGACAAGGCCCTCTGAAAGCAGGAAAGAGATTGACCTGATATGGTCGGCAATGACCCGTATGGCGGTATCAGTTTTTTTGTCAATGCCATAGGACTTTTTTGAATAAGAACATATAGCAGGGATAATCTGTGAGAATATGTCTGTGTCAAAATTGTTATGCTTTCCCTGGATTACAGAGGAAAGCCTCTCAAGCCCCATGCCGGTGTCTATGCTCGGTTTTGGCAGGGGAATGAGGGTTCCTGATTTGTCCCTGTCATACTGCATAAACACAAGGTTCCAGATTTCAAGATAGCGGTCGCAATCGCAGCCCACCGCGCAATCCGGCCTGTTGCAGCCGATTTCACTTCCCTGATCCATGATGATTTCCGAGCACGGCCCGCATGGTCCTGTATCACCCATCTGCCAGAAATTATCTTTTGCCCCGAGGCGTACGATCTTTTGCGGAGAAATATCCGTCAGGTCTTCCCATAACTGCGCGGCCTCGTCATCTTCTTCAAAAACAGTGACCCACAATTTTTCCCTGGGGAGTTTATATTTTTCCGTCAGCAGTTCCCATGCAAATAGTATCGCATCATGCTTGAAATAATCTCCGAAAGAGAAGTTCCCAAGCATTTCGAAAAAAGTATGGTGCCGCGCCGTATAACCAACATTTTCCAGGTCATTATGCTTCCCGCCGGCACGCACGCATTTTTGGCTGGATGCCGCGCGTTTGTATGGCCTTATGTCCTCTCCGAGAAACACGGACTTGAACTGGACCATCCCCGCATTTGTAAAGAGCAAAGATGGGTCATTGCCGGGTATAAGCGATGAGCTCCGGACGATCTCGTGTCCCCTGGACCTGAAAAAATCCAGAAACGTATTTCGTATGTCATCGCTTGTCATACAGTCTATTTTGTTATCCCGGGTTCTGTGCTGATTATCTCGGTCAGTTTATCATCGGTAAAGATGAGTCTTGACTTGAAAAAATGCAGTTTTTCGTATACCCATTCTATTCTTTCCTTCCCATTTTCACTGGGAGGGAGGACGATAACATTATCAGGTCCTCCCCAGGCGTATCTTACCTGGAGCTTGGTCATGCCGACGGCGATCTCTTTGTTTTTTATGCGTTCCTGAATTGTTGGGGAAAAGTTTTTTATCTCCTCTTGAGAGTATCGTATGGATTTTGCGCAAGCTGAAAGAGAGATCAACAGGACTGCGCCTGCAACCAGGAAATATTTTTTAGTCATTTTTCTGCCTCCTCAAGCTGTATTAAATTATGCAATGCATTTCTAATTGTACTGAAAGTGTAGCCTTTGCGTACCAGAAAATCCCAGAGTCTCTTTTTCTTTTTTTCCTCGGAATAATTCCCCGGAGTCTTCAGTTTTTTGTCTATGAGTTTTTGTATTTTTTGAGCTTCTGTTTCTTCATCGTACTTCAGGGCTGTATTGACGATTTCATTTGGCACCCCCCTATTGAGCAAGAATTGTTTTGCGCTGTTATACCCCAGCAGCTTATTATTAAAGGCCTGGCGTTTAAGGTCCAGGGCAAGGGCATAGTCGTCAAGAAGTCCGGCCTGTTTCAGCTGCCTTAGCGTACCGGATATATGGTGAACGGAAAATCCTTTTTTCTCAAGCCGTTCCTGTAATTCTTTTTCACTCCTGCTTCTGTAACTGAGAAGCAGAAAGGCATATTTTTTTGCGTCAGCTTCCGAATCTGTCAATTTTCGTCTCGTCCTTTGATGAATGTTCATCAAAAGTAATATCGCTGGTTGAATGTATGCCTTTTACTTTCAGAGCGAAATCATCAGGATTAGTTGCCCTCCTCATCGCCTCTTCTAACGATATGAGCCCTGATTTAAAAAGTTTGAAGAGCGACTGGTCAAAGGTCTGCATTCTGTAATAAAGAGACCCCTGCGCTACTACATCAGGTATCGTATTTGTCTTGTCAGGGTCGAGGATGCAGTCCTTGATTGTTGCCGTAGCGATAAGGACTTCAACTGCCGGCACCCTGCCGATCGCATCCATTCGCGGGACAAGTCTCATCGAAATAATGGCCTTCAGCACAGAGGCAAGCTGCAGCCTTACCTGTTTATGCTGATAAGGAGGAAAGACCGCTATGATCCTGTTTATAGTTTCTGTTGCATCTATGGTATGCAGGGTGCTCAAAACAAGATGTCCGGTCTCCGCAGCTGTCAGGGCTGTCTGGATTGTCTCAAAATCCCTCATTTCACCAACAAGTATTACATCAGGGTCCTGCCTCATGGCGGCCCTTAGGGCCTTACTGAAGGATTCCGCGTCCTTGCCTATCTCCCTTTGGTTGATGATAGACCTTTTGTCTCTGTGAAGATATTCTATCGGGTCCTCGATAGTTATAATATGATCTGTTCTGTTGGCGTTTATAATATCTATCATGGCAGCAAGGGTAGTGGACTTGCCGCTTCCTGTTGTCCCTGTGACCAGAATCAGTCCCCGCGGCTCCATAGATATATTCCTGATTACGTCAGGGAGAACCAGTTCCTCAATAGTCGGAATTCTCATGGGGATTACCCTGAACGCAAGACTTATTGTCCCACGCTGGATAAAAATATTACACCTGAATCGTCCCAGGCCGGATACGCCGTAGGCCAGGTCAATATCAGTTCTCTTTTTGAAAATTTCTCTCTGCTCCGGACTCATAACGGAAAAAGCGATTTTTAACGTATCTTCCGGACTAAACCTCGTCTCGGTTAATAACGGAGAGAGTTCACCATTTATCCTGACAATAGGGTAAGAGCCTGCCTTTATATGCAGATCAGAGGCGCCCCGTGAGACTGCGGTCTTTAACAGTTCATTTATATCCATGTAAGGTCTCCTGAAATTGATCTTCCCTGCAGCAAGCTGCATGGAATCTAATGTAAGGAATCATTTTTGGGTCTTCGCGTAATCGTATGGGTCATTCTTGTCACAAATCATGTCATTCCACGACCCCCCTCCGT
>PGYF01000097.1 GCA_002839535.1 Nitrospira bacterium HGW-Nitrospira-1 | reverse complement strand
GCGTTAGAAAATATTAAAGATGCCATACAGTCATATTTAGAAACTGTGGAAAAATTATGAGAAAAATCTGAATAATCCGGGCTAATACTTCAGCGCCGCCTTTTCCATGTCACCGACCACGACGAGCACATAACTTCCGGTATGCAGATATTTTTTCGCCGCTCTCAGTATGTCATCTTTTGTAACAGCCTCGATAAATTTCCTGTAGTTATCAACATAATCCAGGCCAAGTCCATAGTATTCCACTGCGGTTAAAAAAGCGGCTATTTTTCTGTTTGAGTCTATACGCAGGGGGAAGCTTCCGGTCAGATATGATTTGGCGTCGCTGAGTTCCTTGTCGCTTACCGGCTCTGTCCTCATGCGCTCCATCTCTTTGAGCGCCTCTGCTATGGCAGTGTTTGCAGATTCATTTTTAGTCTGAAACCCAGCCTGGAAACTCCCTGCATATTTGTTTGCCGAGAAGTAACTATGGACATCGTAGGCAAGACCTTTGTTGTCACGGATATTATCCATTAAACGTGATGCAAAGCCGCCTCCGCCGAGGATATAGTTCATAACAGAGACCGCATAATAATCAGGGTTGTCGCGTTTGATCCCGAGGTGGCCTATGATGATATTTGCCTGCGCAAGGTTTTTCTGTATCTTGATGACCTTTGGCTTGTCTTTGAGCGCCGACGCCGGCAACGACAACTCTTTACTGTCTCTTCTCTGCCAGTTCATGAAATATCTGTTGAGCATGGACTTTAGTTCACCTTTGCTGATGTCACCGACAACAGTCATGATCGTGTTATTGGGGAGATAATATCCCTGATGAAACGCAGCGATATCCTCCCGGGTGATCCTGTCAAGAGATTCCTCTGTTCCTTCGGCAGGCTTGCCGTAAGGGTGTTTCCCAAATACCGCTTCTCCAAAGGCCTTTGACGCGATGACGCCAGGATCTTCTTTTTGCTGTATGATCGAATTCTTAATCGCTGTTTTCCGCCTCTGTATCTCAGCATCGCTGAATGCAGGGTTGAGGATAATATCGCTCAGGAGGTCAAACCCCATGCCAATATCTTTTTTCAAAACAGAAAGCGAGACTGTGATATAGTCAGCCCCCCTTGCAGTACTCAGAGAACCCCCGACAAATTCTATGGCATCGCTGATCTCCTTCGATGACCTGGTCTTTGTTCCCTCGTTCAGGAGGTCTGCAGTCAGATTTGCAAGTCCGGATTTATCTTCAGGCTCGACAACACTGCCTGCCTTTATGGCAATAACAACAGTAACAATAGGAAGCCCTGTTTTCCCTGAATGCAGGAGGGTCATACCGTTGTCGAGGACTTCACGCTCGGCAATGGGCGCTGCATACGATGATGTAATAAAGAGCCCAGGCGAACAGAGAAAAAGCAGAATGAACACATGTATTTTTTTTATCATTTATTGCCGTCCTTAAGTGGTATTAATATGCCGGTTGTCCTTGTGTCGGAAACAAGATATTTCTCCGTAACGCGCCTGACATCCTCAGGGGAAACCTTTCTGATCCCCTCGAGATATTTTTCCCAGAGCCTCCAGCCGCCTATCATCTCAAATGACCCGATCATTTTGGCCTGCATGTAAATGGAGTCCTGCCCCATAATGAATGACGCCTCTATCTGGTTCTTCGCCTTTTGCACCTCGCGCTCTGAAGGAGGCGCCTTTTTGAACTTTTCTATCTCAGCGTTGATCGCCTTTTCGACGTCTTCAATATTTTTTCCGAAAGCCGCGGTTGCGCCGGTGAGGAAGAGAAACGGGTCTTTATACAATCCTTCATAGCCGGCCCAGGCAGAGAGGGCTATCTGCTGTTCGTAGACGAGACTCTGATAGAGCCTTGAGCTTTTACCGTCTGAGAGGATACTGCCGAGCACATCAAGGGCAAAACCGTCTTCATGCCTTATGTCAGGCGCTTTATAGGCAGAAACAATGAAGGGGAGCTCGGCCTCTTTTTTGACAAAGAACCTTCTCTCGCCTCTCTGCTGCGCTTCTTCTGTCTTTACTGTTTTTATTGCAGGCGCTGCGGGAATGTCCCCAAAGGCATCGGTAATTTTAGAGAGTATTTCTTCTTTTTTTACATCTCCGACAACGATAATAACCGCGTTATTCGGCGCATACCAGGTCTGGTAATGATTGATTAAATCATCGGGTTCCAGACCCTTCAGGTCAGACATCCAGCCAATCACAGGCCACCGGTAAGGGTGGTTCATAAAAGCCATAGCCACCACTCCCTCATAAACCAGTCTTTGCGGGTCATCCTCATAGTGGAGTCTCCGCTCCTCCATCACCACATCCCGCTCGGAAAGGACTGCCTCCTTTGTCAAAATGAGATTTCGCATCCTGTCTGCCTCAAGCTCTATCGGCAACCCGATCCGGTCGGATGCGAGCAGTTCAAAATACCCGGTATATTCCTTTGAGGTGAAGGCATTGTCTGTGCCGCCTGCCCTCTGGATGGCCTGGGAAAATGTCTTGGGGCCATGTTTCTTTGTGCCTTTAAACATCATGTGTTCAAGGAGATGGCTCAGACCTGTCTTGCCGGTATTCTCATCCCGTGAGCCTACCCTGTACCATATCTGGAAGGTCGCGGTCGGCGCCTTATGGTCCTCAAGAATGAGGACCTTCAAGCCGTTCTTCAGGGTATATTCCGAGACATCCAGCGCATAGGCATGGGTATGAAACAGCAGGAACAGCAGGATGAAAAGCATTCTCGATATTTTCATGCATTCAATATATCAGAAACACACAACTCTTATAAACCCCAAAAAAGCAGCAGCGCTAAACAAAAATGCTATGCATAACGTATAAAATATGGTAGTGTAAACTAATATACGCCCTGACTTTCAGGGTGATACTTTCATAGGAGGATAACAAATGACAAAAGCAGATCTCATCGACAAAATGGCTGAGGCAGCAGACATTTCAAAGGCTGCAGCAGGCAAGGCGCTCGACGGCGCTATCGGGGCTATTACAAAGGCTGTAAAGAAGGGGGATAAGGTGTCCCTTGTCGGGTTCGGCACCTTCTCACAGTCAAAGAGAAAAGCCAGGAAGGGCAGAAATCCAAGAACCGGAGAGACAATAAAGATCGCGGCAGCGAAACTGCCGAAGTTCTCAGCAGGAAAAACCTTCAAGGACGCGGTAAATAATAAATAAACTGCAAGGCCTTGCATGCGGAAAAGCCCTGGATGAACAATCTTCCGGGGCTTTTTTTAAATCCTGCTTTATTGCTGTCCAGGATAATTTAAATTCATAATATTACCGCTGATGCATTATATACACATGGCAAAAAAATCCCTGTTGCCTCATTTAAAAAACTATACGAAATGAATATTCGTTGCCTCATGTAAAATCTACTCCAACCAATTCTACTTTTTTACCTCTTTTA